>NZ_JBICYB010000007.1:0-266843 GCF_043200575.1 Streptomyces sp. NPDC048392 | reverse complement strand
CGGGCGGAAGTCGTCCGTGACGGCATCCTGCCCGCTACACTCCCACCGCTCCACGTTCCCCCAGGTCAAGCCACGAAGTACTGCTGGAGTACTAGTAGGGCATCCGACGGCCCGACGGCGTGCGCAGGTCAGGAGGATCCGGCCGTTGCGGCGGTCGGGGCCGCTTTGTCACCTGGATCCGTTCCATGACGATCGCCTCGTCTCGCGCTACCCCTGTCTGCATGATCACTCCGGGGGCCTGCTGCGGGCCATGGGTCCGCCGACCTCGGTACGGGGCCGAGGCGGCCTGTACGGGTGGGTCGACCGGCCCAGCTCCGTGACTGGCGACTGGGGACAACGCGAAGGTGACCATCTGTCCATCCGCCTTCCGTCGTGATGGCCCGCGGAGCGCGGCGGGCACACCCCCGCCGGAGACCGGTCACTGGGGCCGAAGGTCCCTCGTAGTGACCCGGTCGCCCCTGCCGGACCCGGGCGCCCGGTGTCACCGTGAAGGTGCAGCACCGCTGCGCGAACCGGCAAGAAGAGAGAAGGGCGGTGGGGAAGATGGCACTTCCCCTGGTGGTAGGCGTCGACGGCTCGGACGGCAGCCTCCTGGCCGTCGACTGGGCGGTCGACGAGGCACAGCGCCATGGGCTCACGTTGCGCTTGATCTATGCCTCTCTCTGGGAGCGGTACGAGGGAGCACTGCCGGCGATGGGCCGAGAGCGCCCCTCCGAGCAGGTGATGGCTGAGAACATTGTCGGCACCGCTGCGGAGCGCGTCCGGCGATACGATCCCAGCCTCACGGTCGAAACCGACACGGTGCCGGCCGAAGCGGTGTCCGCCCTCCTGGCCGAAGGCAGGCACGCCACCGCCGTGGTCACCGGATCACGAGGTCGTGGCGAGCTGAAGGGGGCCCTCCTCGGCTCGGCCAGCCTCGCCGTCGCCTCCCGGTCCGACTGCCCGGTGGTCGTCGTCAGGGGTGAGAAGTCGGCGCTGTCCGGCTCCCGCGAGCGTGTCCTGCTGGGCGCCGGCGACCCCGACACCAGCGGTGCGGCCGTTCGGTTCGCTTTCCGAGAGGCCGACATACGAGGTTGCGAGCTGGACGTCGTACGGGCCTGGCGGTGCCCTGCGTACGAGAACGCCGACGACGGGGCACCGAGTGGAGACCCCGAGGATCAGCACGAGCAACGGGCATCCGCTCTGATCGACACCTTGGTGGCCGAAGCCGCTGCGGAACACCCGGGCGTGAGGTTGCGCAAGACGACGATCGAAGGGCCGGCCCGCAAGGTGCTCGTCCACCAGACAGCCGCCGCCGACCTCGTCGTCCTTGGGGCACGCCACAGGTCGGGACACTTCGGTCTTCAGCTCGGGCGGGTGACCCACACGCTGCTGCAGCACGCGGCCTGCCCGGTCGCCGTGGTGCCACAGACGACCTGACGCCTTCGATGCGCGGCCTCGGAACCCGAGACCGCGTCGGGAACCGTCACAAGTGAGCCGCGTGGTCCGGACGTACGTCTGCCGGCCCCGGGGCGACCGCGTGCAGTTTGTCGACGGGGGCGTTCCGACCGCCTCACCGGCTTGTCCGGGCCGCCCCCGGCCCGCGCCTTACCTGCTTGAACCACTCCCATGGGGCGCGCGTGAAGAAGTCCGCTCGCCGGGTACCCCCAATAGCCTCGGAAGCCGGGAGGAAGACCATGCGTTACGGCCGTGCCATCACGCTGGAAGGGCCCTTCGAGCAGGTGCAGCAGGACGTCCGCCAGGCCCTGGCCGACCAGGGTTTCGGAGTCTTGACCGAGATCGACGTACAGGCCACCCTCAAGGCCAAGCTGGACCAGGACATGGAGCCCTATTTGATCCTCGGAGCCTGCAATCCGCCTCTGGCGCACCGAGCGCTGGAGGCCGACCGCTCCGTAGGGCTACTGCTGCCCTGCAACGTCGTCGTCCGTGGCGACGGCGACCGGGTGATCGTCGAGGCCATCGACCCCGAAACCATGGTCACCCTCACGGGTCTCGACGCCATGGCGCCGGTCGCCGAGGAGGCCGGCCGCCGTCTCGAGGCGGTACTGAGTTCACTCGGGCCATCGGCGCCCTGACCGCCGGGCAGGGCATCGGAAGCACAGCCGGTTCGGCGTGGGGCCCATGTCACGGGGCCAAGGAGAAGTAGCTCTCCTCCTCCTGGGTGAAGTGCAGGCGCAGCACGGTGTTGAGGCCGTACAGGCAGGAGCGGAGGTCGTCCAGCTGTTCGGGGGCCAGGCCGCCGTCGGCGCGGGCGAGCTGCAGGTGGGTGGCGATACGGCGGGACAGACGTCCGATCTCGGTGTGCGCGCGGCTCATCGTGGCGGTGGACTCGGGGCCACCGAGGGACAGGGCGAGGGCCGGGTAGAGCTCATGCTCCTCGGCGTACTCGTGCGGCAGGAGCCGCTCGGTGAGCAGCCGGTGTGCCTCCTCGACGCTCGCGAGGGCCGTCGGCTCGGGAGCACGGGAGAGTCGGTCCGCGGCGGCGCGCACTGATTGGAGGACGTCCTGCAGTTCGTCGTGCTCGGCGGCGAACCGGTGGATGAGGGCTTCGGCGGCAGGCGCGAGGACGACCTGCTCGCTACGGCCGGCGCGCAGGGCGCGCAGTGCGTTGAGGATGACCGCGATGTCGATGCCCTCTTGCAGCAGCGCGCCGACGGCGGGCTGGATCAGGCCGAGAGCGGCTGCGGCCATGGCGGCCAGCGACAGCAGCATGCCTCCGAGGGCGCTCTGCACAGCGATACGGCGTGACCGCTGAGCGATGACAACGGCGTCGGCAAGGCGGTCGACGCGGTCGGTGGTGAGCACGATGTCTGCGGCCTCGGAGGACGCCGTGGAGCCTCCAGCTCCCATGGCGACGCCGATGTCCGCAGCGGCCAGGGCGGGTGCGTCGTTGACCCCGTCTCCGACCATCACCGTGACGGTGTGTTCACGTTCGCCGCGCACGGCGGCCACCTTGTCGGCAGGACCGAGTCCGGCGCGGACGCCGTCGAGTCCCAGAACGGCCGCCACCTCTTGAGCCGTGGCCGCTCGGTCGCCCGTGAGCATCACCAGTCGTTCGATGCCGGCGGACCGGAGCCGACGCACGGCGTGCGGAGCGTCGTGGCGCAGGGGGTCACGCAGCAGGACGGAGCCGGTGAGGTGCTCGTCGACAGCGAGCCACGTCACGGTCGCGCCGTCGAGGAGGGCGCGGTTGTCGACCGCCTTCGCCCAGGCCGGCCGCGCCTGGGCGTCGTCGTCCCGACCGATGAAGACCCGGTGACCGTCGACGACGCCCCGGGCCCCGCGACCCGGCTCCTCCGTCACCTCGGTCGGCTCCGACAGCTCCAGTCTGCGGTTCCGTGCGGTGTCGACGATGGCCTGGGCCAGCACATGAGGCGAGAACCGGTCCAGCGAGGCGGCCGTTCGCAGGACCTCCGTCGGCACGTGACCCGGTGCGGCCACGACGTCCAGGACGCAAGGGCGGCCCACGGTCAGGGTCCCCGTCTTGTCCAGCAGGAGGGTGCGGGCCCGGCCCAGGTTCTCCAGTGCTCCACCGTCCCGGACGACCACACCGCGGCGAGAGGCACGGGAGAGACCGGAGACGACGGCGACCGGGGCGGCCAGCAGCAGGGGGCACGGGGTGGCGACCACCAGAACGGCGACCGCGCGCACCGCGGAGCCACTGACCAGCCACGCCAGTGCCGCCGTGGCGAGGGCCAACGGAAGGAACCAGGCAGCGTACCGGTCCGCCAGCCGCACCACCGGCGCCGATTCCGCGCCGGCCTGCTGGGCGAGCCGCACGATGCCGGCGTAGGTGCTGTCCTGTTCGGTGGCGGTAGCGCGCAGGCCGAACGCGCCGCCGGCGTTGACCGCGCCGCTGCGTGCCACCTCACCCCGGTGCCGCGTGGCCTGGAGTGGTTCACCGGTGAGCACCGACTCGTCGAGGACCGCTTCGGCGCTTTCGACGCGGCCGTCGACCGGGACGACCTCACCCGGGCCGACGACCAGTGCGTCCCCGGCAGCGACCTCTCCCAGCGGCACCCTGACCACGTCGTCGTCGGTGCGACGGCGTGCCGAGCGGGGGCGTGCGCGAGCAGGGAGTGCAGGTCGTGGGAGGCGCGGCGCTGAGCAGCTTCCTCCAGAGTGCGGCCCGTGGCCAGCATGAGCGCGATCAAGGTCCCGGCCAGGTACTCACCGACGGCCAGGGTGCCCCCGAGCGCGAGTACGGCGATCAGGTCCACGCCCGCGTGCCCGCGCCGGAGTGCGACCAGTACCCAGCCCACCGCGGGGACGAAGGCGGACACGGTGCCCAGCCCCCAGAAGAGGTCCGCCGGGCCGGTGGCGTCGAGGAAATGGGCGACGCCCCCACCCACCAGAGCCGCAGTCGTGACGACGAGGAGGCCGTGCTCGAGTCGGGGGGATGCGAGCGCCGCCGTCGAGCTGCGCACTCGCGCGATGAGGAGGAAGCGGTTCATGGGCACCTCGGTCCGTGCGGCGCGTCAACGTCGTTCCGCTCCTTCCATGGAAGCGCGGCGCGTCCCCCGGGGCGAGTGACGATCGGCCCCTCACAGGGACGGTCGGACGTTGTCGTACGTCAGCCCGGCTCCATGTAGGGACGCCGGAATACCTTGGCCTGGTCCGAGCCCCAGGGCCGGACAGCTGCCAGAGCCTGGGCGACCGCGGAGCCCAGGGAGCCGCTGGTGTCGACGCCGACCGCCTCGGCCCATGGCTGTTCTTCGGCCGCCATGGCGTCGGCCACGCCGAGGTCGGCATCGGACGCGCCGGAGGCACGGGTGCTCAGGCGGGCAGCTGCCACGTCGCCGGGCACGTGGCAGTGCAGGGCCACGAGGTCGGCGCCGGCGATTTCGGCGGTGCGCCGCGCTGCCTCGCGCTGGGCCGAGTCGATCCACGTGGCGTCCAGAACCACGGATTCGCCCCGGGCCAGGAGAGCTGCTGCCCGGTCCAGCAGTTCGGCGTAGGTCCGGGCCGTCCACTCGGGGGTGTACAGCCCCTCGCCGTAGTCGGCCGCGGCGCTCTGCTGTACGGAGAGCCCCGCCATCTCCTTGCGCACACGGTCACTGCTGAGCAGCACCGCTCCGAGACGGTCGGCCAGCGGGCCGGACAGCGTGGACTTCCCGGTGCCGGGAAGTCCGGCGACGAGTGTCAGGCCGACGGCCGAGGCCCTCAGATGGCGCAGCGCCATCAGGACGAGCCGTCGCGCCGTCGCCTGCGCGCCGGGCGCGCCCTGCCGCGCCTGGATCATGGACACTTTGGCTCGGACGAAGGCACGGTAGGCGACGTAGTGGTGCCACAGGGACGGCGGTGCGGGGTCACCGGAGTATTCGCCGTACTGGGTGAGGAAGAACGCCGCGGACTCGGGCGCACCGAGCAGCTCGAGGTCCATGGCCAGGAACGCGGCGTCGTCGAGACCGTCGACGTACCGGAGACGGTCGTCGAACTCCAGGCAGTCAAGGATCCGCGGCCCGTCGTCGAGGCAGAAGATGTCGTCGGCGAGGAGGTCACCGTGCCCGTCGAGCACCCGGTCCTGTTCGATGCGGAGGTCGAACAGAGGCTTGCGTCCCTCGAGATAGCGGCGGACCAGCCGTTCGACCTCCGCCGTCTCACCCGGCGTCGGGCCCTCGGCCGCCATGGCGTCTACCTGAGCGAAGCCGGCCTCCCAGCGCGACGCCAGGGCGTCCCGTGTGCCCTGTTCCGCGATGTCGGGGCCCCGGGGTGCGGCGGCGTGCCATGCGGCCAGTTGCCTGGCGACGGCCCGTAGGGCGTCGTCGACAGGTGCTCCCGTCCGTACGAGGTGAGACAGGCGACGATCATCGGGCATGCGACGCATCACCACGAGTGGCTCGGCCTCTTGCTCACCCGGGGTACGGAGCTCACCCAAGCCCATGTACACGTCTTGAGCGAAGCGCCGGTTGAGTTCGATCTCGCGCTCGCACACGGCGCGACGCGACGACAAGGTGGTGTAGTCCAAGAAGCCCAGATTCACCGGCTTCTTGCGCTTGTACACGAGATCCTCCACGAAGAGGACCACCGCGGTGTGCGTCTCACAGACGTCCGCGCGCTGTGCCGCAGCCGGACCCTCGCGACGCCCCGGCTCAGGCACAACGAGCCTCTCGTGCGGCAAGGCCCGTGCTGACGGTTGCTGACCTCACGAGGCTGCCTCCACTCCGTGTGCACATGGCGCGCTCTCCTTCTGAGGGGTACCTCATCGCCCTTCTTGCTGCATCCGGGCGCCGCCGACCCGGTGCATCGCCCCCGTGTCGGCCGTACGGGGGAGAGAGCTTCCCTCAGCCGATACTCAGTACATCCGGTACGGGCCGGCGAGGCGTGGCCGGCCCTTTCGGCCCGTACCCCAGACGAAGCACCATCTGTACGTGGCCGACGCCCGAACCGGGATCCCGAGCCAGAAGGCGGAGCTCCCGGTCCTCCAGCGGATGCGAGGTCAAGGACGTGGACAGACCCGCCAGGGTGCTCTCCAGTAGAACGCGTTCCAGTGCCTGGCCGGCCATCAGCCAGTCCCTGGGGCCGTCGCTGCGGGTACCGAGCAGGGCCAGATGGGGAGTGCGCTCGAACGCCGCGTTTTCCCGGTCGGGCACCGGCTCGCGTCCGGAGAAGTCGCGCACCGGGGCCTTGCCGTCCCTCTTGCGCGGACCGAAGGCGTACGTGGGGACGCCGTCGACGGCCGTGTCCACCTCACTGCCGAGCCTGGTCCAGCGCACCATGTCCTCGTTCCCCTCCGCCCGCAGCAGGTCGCGACTCTCGGCATCGTGGACCAGTTCGAGCAGAGTCTCGACGTGCCACAGACCCGGGAAGAGCAAGGTCGCCCCTTCTCGTGCCGCGGCCGCCTGCAACGTGGCCCGGACGTCCTCGGGGATGTCTCTCTCGGAGAACGGGTGACGGCTTGTGCGCCGCTGTCGTATCGCCGGGTGCAGCCGCCACAGATCCTTCTCCTGCGGTGCCTCCGACAGACCGGCCAGCTGAACGGACGCGAGAAGCAGCGGGTCCCGCGGGTCGGGAAGCAATCGGGTACGTGGCACCAGGGACGCGTGCACCGCGGCGACGCGAAGGTTGAGGAGAGCCGCCCCGCAGCCGATGTGCAGCGCCCGGTTCCCGGGGTCGGACCGGGGCATGGCCCGATCCGGGTCGGCGCGCAGCAGTACGAGACGTTCGGCTGCGAGGAAACGGAAGCGCCACGGTTGCGCGTTGTGCATGGACGGGGCTGCCGTGGCTTCGGCCACCAAGGTGGTCACCGTCCGCCGGTCGAGTTGAACCTGAACCATGGAGCCCTCCTGGTGACCCCGCCGACGGCCCGGCCGCCCGACCGGACATCCGGGTGCTGAGGTTGTCTTCCGTCGGCTTCCGTTCTGTGCTCGCGGCGCCGCAGGACCGTGTCGCGGTCATCTCGGCGCGCGACTTCATTCGCCACCTCCATTGTTCATCGAGCGTGCGGTCAGCGGGGAAGGCCAAACGGGCCACCCATCGGTTCCGTCCGGGCCCCGGCCTGCGGGACCTTCGGCGCGCACGAGTCCCGTGCGGAAACGGTCCGGCCGCACGCCGGGCGGTCGACTCCGCCGCGGTTCACTGCGCTGGCGAACGGACGGTGCTTCTGTTCCTCTTGAAGGAAGGCGGAAGGAATGGAGCGGACCGTCGTGCACGCCGATCCAGAACGGTCAGGTGACAGGGCTCAGCCCTCCTCCGAAGACGGCCGCATGGCCGACCGGATGGCGGTAAGGCGCCAGCAGCTGGGCATCTCTCGCGACGAGCTGGCCAGGCGGGCGGGCATGTCCACGACGTATTTGGGGGAGATCGAGAGCCGGGCCGGCGACTTCGACCCCGGGGCGCTCGCACGGCTCGCGGTCGTGCTGGAGATGCCCTACGAAGACCTGATGACCGGCCGGACCGACGCACCGCCGGGTCGGGGAGGGCCGGCCGCGCATCCGGTCCTGGTGCGGCTGTCCGAGCAGGAGTGCTGGCAGCGGCTGGGAACGCACGGGATCGGACGGATCTCCTACACGGTCGGCCCGGGCAAGGAAGCTCCGGTGGTGGTGCCGGTCAACTTCCTCGTGGACGGGCGAAGCGTCGTCTACCGCACGGATCCGGCCGGCGTGGCGGGCATCCGCGCCGGAGAGCCAGTCGCCTTCGAAGTCGACCACGTCGACGAGCAGACCGGCTTGGGCTGGAGCGTCCTGCTGTCGGGCACGGCCGAGCACCCGACTGAACACGAGTCGCTGGAGGCCCTGGCCCGAAGGCGCGGGGCCGGCCCCTGGGCGGGGGGAAGACGCGACTTGTGGGTGCGTGTCCTGCCGCACCAGGTCAGTGGCCGCGTCCTCCAGTCCCTACGGGAAGCGTAGGCGTCGCCCGTGTCCGCCGGCCCGCGTCCGACGCGGGTTTCGGGCCTTGCGCCCCGGCGGTCCGGTTCTGCGGATGCGCGGCAGCTGTACTCCGAGCGGCAACCGGGCACAACCGGGACCTGGTTCGCATCGCGGTTGCCCGGATCGGGTGCTTCACAGGCACAGGTGAGGCATCAGCCAGTCGCAGGCCCACTCGACCGCCTTGATCTTCGGCGCCGGGTGAAGCCCCAGGCTGACGGGTGCGTTGAACGGCTTCCAGGCCAGTTCAGGGATGCCTCCGTGTGCAACGAAGTGCCTACCTGGCGCATCGTCAGGTAGGTCAGCATCTGGTCAGCATGGGTCCTCGCACTCTCCGAGGCAGGTGTCAGCCGGATTCTCCGCGAAAGCGCAGGTGGGGAACCTTCTTGCCCAAGAGGGATCGATGTTCCTCAGCCTCTTCGAGTGCGAGGGGTGTCGGTGTACAGTGAACAACGCCCCTGACCTGCAGAAAGCGGCGGGGAGCCGTCACATAGGAGTCCAAAGTGCTGCGCACTGTTCTCAAGTGCAAGATCTAGCGTTTGGGTGTTTCCGCAGGTCAGAGCCCTGATCGCCGCCTCCAGGCCAGCAAAAGGTCAGCATCAGGCCGGACGGTGTCCGGCTTGCTGACCTGCTCCTGTGGCAGGGGCCTGCTGTGCCGCGTCGAGGGCGGACGCCCGTGCAGGGCGGCGGTCATGAAGCGCGCATACACAGGGATAGGTAACCCCGTACTCCGCAGCAGGCGCCGCCCCATCTCCGGACGCCTTCCGGGCGGTCTCTGCCCTATTGAGCCCGGCTGAGACGTCGCGTCGAGCCCTGACCGGTCGTGCCCTCAGCGGAGGAGCACGTGCTCCCCAGAGCGGGGCGCCACCGCGGTCCAGCCCCGGAGTCCGGTCGAGCCGGTCGCGCAGCGCGGCTACGCGTCCGGTTCACCAGGGCCAGGTAGGCAGTGCGAGAAGGGCCAGCGGTCACGACGCGCGCCTCCTCGTCTCCGATCTCCCCGGGACGGGGGCCGGTCGGCCCTGGTGGCCGGGGTGGTCTCCGTGGTGTGCTGGAAGTGGCGGGAAGGACCCGACAAAGACGCGGGGAAGCGGCTGGAACCGGTCGCGCACCGCGCACTGAGGATCCGCGAGAAGCGGATGGTGTCCTTCCCGCCCTGTTTTCGAAGACCGGTACGGGACCCGGTCGGCTCTGGCCGCATGCCACCCGTTCCCTCCGCTGAGGCCCGCCACAGACACGACACCGATGACACGGCACTCGCCAGTCCGAGGACCTTTGCTCACCGCGTCGCAGGGCCAGCACACCAGGACCGGACTGGGCACTCGATGGGCACGCTCCAACGTGCTACAGCTTCCGCGCCGGCACCCGCCACACCAATGCGGTGCCGCCGTCCTCGGGTTCGCCCAGCTCCAATCGGCCGCCCAGTTGCTCGGCCCGTTCCGCCATGTTGAGCAGCCCGCTGCGGCGGCCGTCAGCCGGGGTGCCCACGCCGTTGTCGGTGACCGACAGCCGTATCTCCCGCCCGTCCGTGGCCAGGACCACGTCGGTCCGGTCCGCATTGGCGTGCCGGGCGATATTGGTCAGGGCCTCGGAGAGCACCGCCACCACGTGGTCGGCGATCTCCTTCGGGACGTCGGTGTCCAGCAGGCCCTCCATCCGCATGCTGGGGGCGAAGCCCAGGACCGGAGCCGCCTCACCGACCACCCGTACGGCGCGAGCACGCAGACCGGCCTCACCGGAGCCGTCGCGGGTGCGCAGGCCGAAGATCGTCGACCTGATGATCTTGATGGTCTCGTCTAGGTCGTCCACCGCGCGCACCACGCGTTCAGAGGCCTCCGCGTGCTCGATGAAGCGGCCCGCGCTCTGCAAGGTCATGCCGGTGGCAAACAGCCGTTGGATCGCCAGGTCGTGGAGATCGCGGGCGATCCGGTCACGGTCCTCGAGCACCGCGATCTGCTCGGCATCCTGGCGGCGTTCCGCCAGTTCCATCGCGACGGCGGCCTGCGCGGCGAAGTGTTGCAAGGTCTCGGTCTCCGTCGGCAGGAACATCGGCCTGCCGGCTTCCCGGACCAGCAGCACCACGCCCCGTGGGCCCGCCTCGCCCGTGCCGATGGGCACGGCCACGGCGGGGCCGAGTCCGCCGAAGCGCGGAGGCTCCAGGGAGATCCGGTCGTCGTGGCCGACATCTGCGCTGGTGACTGGAACCGCGCCGGAGAAGGCCAGTCCCATCAGGCTGCTGTCCATGGACAGGATGAGCCCCCGGTGCGCCTCGGCGTCCATCCCGACGGCGATCTCCACGGCGAGCGCCCCGGTGTCCTCCATGGGCAGGGCAACCGCTGCCAGGGCCGACTGGGTGATCTCGCCGGCCCGCTCGGCGATCAGCCCGAGGACCTCGCCGCGCGTACCGCCGGACATCAGACTGTGAGTGATTTCCGCGTTCGCCTGCAGCCAGCGCTCGCGCAGCTGGACTCGGCGTAGAGGCGGGCGTTGTCGATCGCGACTCCGGCTGCCACGGCCAGCGTGAGCGTGACGGAGATGTCGTCCTCGTCGAACTGGCCACCGCCGCGCTTCTCGGTCAGGTACAGGTTTCCGAAGACCTGGTCGCGGACCCGGATCGGGACGCCGAGGAAGGTGTTCATCGGCGGGTGGTGGGGCGGGAAGCCGTAGGAGGACGGGTGCTCGGAGATCTTCGTCAGGCGCAGCGGCTCGGGGTGGTGGATCAGCTCTCCGAGGATGCCGTGGCCCTCCGGGTACGGGCCGATCTGGGCGATCTGCTCCTCGGTGACCCCGACCGTGTGGAACGCGGACAGGCCCTTGCCGTCCGGGCCGATCACGCCGAGCGCCGCGTACTCCGCGTCGACCAGTACGGCCGCGGCCTCCACGATGCTGCGCAGGGCCTGCTCCAGGTCCAGCTCCCGGCCGACCGACAGCACCGCCTCCAGCAGGCTGTGCACCCGGTCGCGGGTACCTCGGGCCGCGTCCAGCCGTGCCTGCAGCTCCTCCAGCAGCTCGTCCAGCCGCAGCTGAGGGAGCCGTACGCGGGCCTCCTCGGGGCTTCCCACCGGTGCTCCTCCAGGTCGCGCGGACACCCACCGGTCCGATCATGTTCCACGGTAGTGGTCGCCCGTAGGACGCGACAGCGAATCAGGCCGAGTTCTTCGAGTTCCCTGCCAGGGCCGGTCGGCCCGGTGACGGGGACGGACAGCACCTGTCCCACCGGTGCCGACGGTCGGACGCTGGAACTGTGGCCGGCCCGAAGACCGACGGAGGAGAGCGGCGTCATGGCCCGTTACATGTATGACTTCGCAGAGGGCGGCCGTGAGCTGGCCGACCTTCTCGGCGGCAAGGGCGCGAACCTGGCCGAGATGACCCGGCTGGGCCTGCCGGTCCCGCCGGGTTTCACCGTGACCACTGAGGCCTGCCGGGCCTTCCTCGCCACCGGTGCCGAGCCGGACGGTCTGACCGGCGAGATCGCCGGACGCCTGGCCGCCCTGGAGCGGGCTGCGGATCGGCGGTTGGGTCAGCCCGACGACCCGCTGCTGCTGTCCGTCCGCTCTGGGGCGCGGTTCTCCATGCCCGGCATGATGGAGACGATCCTCGACATCGGCCTCAACGACGACTCCGTCCTCGGCCTGGCGAAGGTCTCGGGGAACGAGCGGTTCGCCTGGGACTCCTGCCGCCGCCTCGTGCAGATGTTCGGCAGTACGGTCATGGGTGTCGAGGGCGCTCTCTTCGAGCACGCCATGGCCGTCTTCAAGCAGGACCGAGGTGCGGCGAACGACCTGGGCCTGAGCGCGGCGGACCTGGCCGGCCTCGTCGGGACGTACAAGGGGCTGATCCGCCGGGAGACCGGCGAGGACTTCCCGCAGTCCCCGGACGAGCAGCTGCGCCGGGCCGTCCTCGCCGTCTTCGAGTCCTGGAACGGTGAGCGTGCCCGGGTGTACCGCCGGCGCGAGCACATCGCCGACGACCTGGGTACCGCGGTCAACGTGCAGGCCATGGTCTTCGGCAACCTCGGTTCCGACTCCGGCAGCGGCGTCGCCTTCACCCGCGACCCGGCCACGGGACGACCCGGCCTGTACGGCGACTACCTGGCGAACGCGCAGGGCGAAGACGTCGTCGCTGGCATCCGCAACACCGTCCCGCTGACCGCCCTCAAGGAGCTGGCCCCGGTCTCGTACGCGGAACTGTGCGGCCACCTGCGGACGTTGGAGACGCACTACCGGGATCTGTGCGACATCGAGTTCACCATCGAGCGCGGCCGGCTGTGGATGCTGCAGACGCGGGTGGGCAAGCGCACCGCCGAGGCCGCGTTCGCCGTCGCCGCCGAACTGGCCGACGAGGACCTGATCACCCCTGACGAAGGGCTGGCCCGCGTCAGCGGGGACGGCCTCGCCCGGCTGATGTTCCCCCGGTTCGACACCGCGGCCGTCGGCGAGGCGCTTGCGCACGGCCTCCCGGCCTCACCGGGTGCGGCCGTGGGCGCGGCGGTGTTCGACTCGGCCGAAACCGTCCGCCGGGCCGCCGCGGGCGAGAAGGTCGTCCTCGTACGCCAGGAGACCACCCCCGACGATCTGCCGGGAATGATCGCCGCACAGGCGGTGCTGACCAGCCGCGGCGGCAAGACCAGCCACGCGGCCGTGGTCGCGCGTGGCATGGGCAGGGTGTCTGTGCGGTGCCGAGGAACTCGCCGTGGACACCGGGGCACGCCGCTTCACCGTGGGCGACGTCGTTGTCGAGGAGGGCACGGTCGTCTCCGTCGACGGCTCCGAGGGCGCCGTGTACCTGGGTGCCGCTCCGCTCGTCGACTCCGTGGTGATGCAACTTCGAGACGGGTGAGCGGTCGGCCGGGCTGGTCGATGCCGTGGCCCGCGCCATGGAGCGGGCCGACGGAGTGCGACGGCTGGAGGTGCGGGCCAACGCGGACACCCCCGAGGACGCCGCCCGGGCCCGGCGGTTCGGCGCGCAGGGCGTCGGGCTGTGCCGCACCGAGCACATGTTCCTCGGCGAGCGCCGCCAGCTGGTCGAGGCGATGATTCTGGCCCGCGACGAGACCGAACGCGAGGAGGCGCTCAGCGCGCTGCTGCCGCTCCAGCGGCACGACTTCACCGGCATCCTGGAGGCGATGGACGGCCTGCCGGTCACCATCCGGCTCATCGACCCGCCCCTGCACGAGTTCCTGCCGGACCGCACCGCCCTCGCCGTGCGGCTCGCCACCGCCGAGGCCCGGGGTGCCGTGTCCGATCCGCACGACACCGAGCTGCTCGACGCCGTCAACCGTATGCACGAGGAGAACCCGATGCTCGGGCTGCGCGGTGTCCGTCTGGGCCTGGTCGTGCCGGGGCTGGTCGCGATGCAGGTGCGGGCGATCGCCGAGGCCGTCGTGGAACGCACGAGGGCCGGGGGCTCCCCCGAGGCGGAGATCATGGTGCCGCTGGTCGGCGCCGTCGAGGAACTGCGCATCGAACGTGAGGAGGTGGAACGGGTCCTCGCCGAGGTCTCCAAGGAGTCCGGCGTCCCCGTGCACTGCCCGGTCGGCACCATGATCGAGCTGCCGCGGGCCGCGCTCACGGCCGGCCGGATCGCCGAGGAGGCGGAGTTCTTCTCCTTCGGCACCAACGACCTCACCCAGACCACCTGGGGCTTCTTTCGCGACGACGTCGAGGCGGCGTTCTTCTCCGCCTACCTCGACAAGGGCATCTTCGCCACGTCCCCCTTCGAGACCCTCGACCGCGCGGGCGTGGGCCGCCTGGTCCGGATCGCGGTCGACGAGGGCCGCGCCGCGCGCCCCGAGCTGAAGATCGGCGTCTGCGGCGAGCACGGCGGGGATCCGGACTCCGTCCACTTCTTCCACACGGCCGGACTTGACTACGTCTCGTGCTCGCCGTTCCGCGTCCCGGTCGCGCGGCTGGAGGCCGGACGGGCCGCGTTCCCCGAGACGGGCACGAGCGACAGCAGGTGAGAAGGAGGTGGACGGCATGGTCCGCATCGTCGGTGAGGTGATGACGCAGGACGTCGTACAGGCGCACCGGGAGACTCCGTTCAAGGACGTCGTACGACTGCTGGACCGGCACCGGATCAGCGGGCTGCCCGTGGTGGACGACGACGACAAGGTCGTCGGAGTGATCTCCGAGACCGATCTGGTCCGCCGCCAGGCGGCCCTGTCCACGGACGGCCGGGCACGGAGGTTCCCGATCCGACCGCCGGGCCGCTCCGTCCGTCGCGCCGATGCCACCGCCCGCGGCGCCATGGCCCAGGAACTGATCGGCACCACGGCACGGGAGTTGATGTCGACGCCCGCGATCACCGTGCATCCGGAACAGCGGATCGCGGACGCCGCGCGAGTGATGGAACGCCATAGTGTCGAGCGCCTCCCGGTCGTGGACGAGGAGGACCGGCTGATCGGCATCGCCACCCGGCGCGACCTGCTGCGGGTCTTCCTGCGCACGGACGACGAGATCCGCCAGGAGGTCCTAGACGAGGTCGCGACCCGTGCCCTGGGCCTGCCGACCCACAGCGTGGCCGTCTCGGTCAGGGACTGCATTGTCACACTGGCAGGGGCCTTGCGGCACCGCGGCGACATTCCGCTCGCGCTCCGGCTGACGTATCGGGTGGACGGGGTGGTCGGTGTCGTCAACAGCCTGACGTTCCACGTCGACGACGCCCGCTCCTCCGAGGAGCCTTCCGGCTGAGCCGTGTTCGGCGGGCCGCTCGGCCCGCCGGCTTCGGGGCCGGTCAGCCCTTCGAGGGGGCCAAAGGGACCTGGGTGCGAGGACCGCTGATGCGGGACGCTGCTGGTGGGAGCGGTACAGATCCCTCGCGACGCCGCTCCCTCTCCCCGCCGCCTCTGCGGTGGCACCCTTCCGACGACGGAGGCTCGCCCCTCATGACCCGCCACGACGAATCCGGCACGACCGCCGGCCCGGCCGCCGCGCCGACCGACATCGCCATCGCTGTGGACCGGCTGGTGACGAACGGGCTCAAGGCGCTCGCCGACTACGAGACGCTCGATCAGGAGCAGGTCGACCACATCGTGAAGAAGGCGTCGGTCGCCGCCCTGGACCAGCACACCACGCTCGCCCGGCTGGCGGTCGAGGAGACGGGACGCGGCGTCTTCGAGGACAAGGCCGCCAAGAACATGTTCGCCTGCGAGTACGTCACGCACAGCATGGGCCCGATGAAGACCGTCGGAGTCATCGCCCACGACGACATCGACGACATGACCGAGATCGCCGAGCCGGTCGGCGTGGTGTGTGCGATCACGCCCGTCACCAACCCGACCTCCACCACGATCTTCAAGGCGCTGATGGCGCTGAAGACCCGCAACCCGGTCGTGTTCGCCTTCCATCCCTCCGCACAGCGCTGCAGCGCGCAGGCGGCACGCATCGTGCGCGACGCCGCGGTCGCCGCGGGTGCGCCGGAGCACTGCGTGCAGTGGATCGAGACCCCGTCCGTGGAGGCGACCGGCGCCCTGATGCGGCACCCGGGTGTCTCGCTGATCCTCGCCACCGGCGGCAACGCCATGGTCAAGGCCGCCTACTCGGCCGGCAAGCCCGCCCTGGGGGTGGGCGCCGGCAACGTCCCCGCCTACGTCCACCGCAGCGCCGATGTGCGCCGGGCCGTCAATGACCTGGTGCTGTCCAAGTCGTTCGACAACGGCATGATCTGCGCCTCCGAACAGGCCGTCATCCTGGACGAGGAGATCCACGACGCGGTCCTCGCCGAATTCCGCACCCTGCACGCCCACTTGGCCACCGCCGAGGAGAAGGCGAAGCTGGAGACGTTCCTGTTCCCCGTCGGCAGCGCGGGCGCGGGCTGCGAGCCCAAGGTCAACGCCGCGGCCGTCGGGCAGAGCGCGGCCTGGATCGCCGAGCAGGCCGGATTCTCCGTACCGGACGACACCTCGCTCATCCTGGTGCAGACCGAACGGATCGGCCCGCAGGAGCCGCTCACCCGCGAAAAGCTCTGCCCGGTCCTCGCCGTACTCCGCGCCGACTCCGCACAGCATGGGTTCGACCTGGCCGCCGACATGGTCGCCTTCCACGGGCAGGGCCACAGCGCCGTCATCCACACCGGGGACCTCGCGCTGGCGGAGGCGTACGGACGGCGCATGAAGACCGTGCGGATCATCGTCAACGCCCCGTCCTCGCAAGGCGCGATCGGCGGCATCTACAACAGCCTGCTCCCCTCGCTGACGCTGGGCTGCGGCTCCTGGGGCAGCACGTCGGTGTCCAACAACGTCTCGGCCGCCCAACTGCTGAACGTCAAGCGCGTTTCGGTGCGCCGCAACAACCTCCAGTGGTTCAAGGTCCCCCCGAAGATCTACTTCGAGCCGCAGGCCATCCGCTACCTCGCCTCCATGCCGGACGTCCACCGCGTCACCGTCGTCACCGACGCGACGATGACCCGCCTCGGTCTGGTCGACCGGGTCGAGCGCGTGCTGCGCAGGCGCCGTGAACCGGTCACCGTCCAGGTCATCGACAACGTCGAGCCGGAACCCAGCATCGACTCCGTCCGGCGCGGCGCCCGCCTCATGGGCGACTTCCGCCCGGACACCATCATCGCCCTCGGCGGCGGCTCCCCCATGGACGCGGCCAAGGTGATGTGGCTGCTGTACGAGCAGCAGGCCGAGGGCAAGGACGTCGACTTCGCCGACATGCGGCACAAGTTCTCCGACATCCGCAAGCGGGCCTTCCGCTTCCCGACGCTGGGCAAACTGGCCCGCCTGGTGTGCATCCCCACCACCTCCGGCACCGGCGCGGAAGTGACCCCCTTCGCCGTCATCTCCGACCCCGCCACCGGCAAGAAGTACCCGCTGGCCGACTACGCGCTCACCCCCAGCGTGGCCATCATCGACCCGCTGCTCACCACCGGGCTGCCCCGCGCGCTCGCCGCCGACAGCGGCTTCGACGCCCTCACCCACGCCATCGAGGCGTACGTGTCCGTCTACGCCAACGACTTCACCGACGGCCTCGCTCTGCACGCGATCCGGCTGATCTTCGACCACATCGAGGCAGCCGTGAACGACCGTGCCGAACGGCCCCAGGCCCAGGAGAAGATGCACAACGCCGGCACCATCGCGGGCATGGCCTTCGGCAACGCCTTCCTCGGCATCGTCCACGCCATGTCCCACACCCTCGGCGCCACCTTCCACATCGCGCACGGCCGCACCAACGCCGTGCTGCTGCCGCACGTCATCCGCTACAACGGCACCGTCCCCACCAAGCTCACCGGCTGGCCCAAGTATGAGAGCTACCGGGCCCCCGAACGCTTCCAGGACATCGCCCGCACGCTCGGCCTGCCCGCCGCCACCCCGGCCGAGGGCGTCGAATCGCTCGCCTCGGCGGTGGAGCGGCTCCGCGACGCCCTGGGCATCGAGCCGACGTTCCAGTCTCTCGGCGTCGACGAGCGCGCCTTCCTGGATGCCCTGCCTCAGCAGGCTCTCAATGCCTACGAGGACCAGTGCGCGCCCGCCAACCCGCGGATGCCCATGCTCGACGACATGCAGGAACTCATGCGCATGGCCTACTACGGCCGTACGCAAAGCCGTCCGGACGCCGAGCGGGCGCATCAGTCGTAGCCGCGCACCGGCGCCGCCTTTCCGATGACGCTTCCCCGGGACGGCAGCGTCGGCGGAGGGGGCCGAGGGGGCACTGCCTCGGCGCCGCGGCCCCGGCCGAGGGGACCCGGTGGGGCCGATGTGCCCGAGTGATGGGGCCCTTCGGCCCCTCTTCGGCCCACTGCCGCCGAACTCTGCGCCGATACGCGGCCCGGGGGCTGCTACACAGAAGACCGCCCCCGAGTAATGCGGCCCTTCTCCCCTTTCACCTTTCATCCGCCCTTTCTGGGAGGTTCCATGCTGTCCGCGGAGTCCGCTGCCTTCGTACGCGTCACCCTGCTCGCCGTGGCCGGAGCGCTCGACGAGATCACCACGCGCTTCTACGCCACGATGTTCCACGACCGTCCGGAACTGCTCGACGGGATGTTCAACCGCGGCAACCAGGCCAGCGGCGCCCAACGCCGCGCCCTGGCCGGGTCGATCGCCGCCTTCGCGACCGCGCTGCTCGACGCTCCGGACGCCCGCCCGGACACCCTGCTGACGCGGATCGCCCACAAGCACGTCGCCGTCGGCGTCACCGACGACCAGTACACGATCGTGCACAAGTACCTGTTCGGCGCGATAGCCGAGGTCCTCGGCGACGCGGTCACCCCGGAGGTGGCGGCCGCCTGGGACGAGGTCTACTGACTGATGGCCGGCGCCCTGATCAGCAGGGAGGCCCTCCTCTACCAGGAAGCGGGCAGCCGGCCCGGCGGGGTCTGGCGGCCCTGGACGGTCGTCGGACGCCGCACCGAGACTCCCGACGTCGTGTCCTTCCTGCTCCGCCCGGCGGACGGCGAACCGGCACCCCGGGCTCGCGCGGGCCAGTATGTGAGCGTCCGTGCGCGCATGGCCGACGGGGTGCACCAGCTGCGCCAGTACAGCCTGTCCTCGGACCCGGGCGGAGAGCTGCGGCGGATCACCGTGAAACGGGTCACTGGCGACGCCCACGGGCCGGACGGCGAGGTCTCCACCCTGTTGCACGACCACGTGCGCGTGGGGGACGAGCTGACGCTGTCCGCGCCGTTCGGCGACGTCTTCCTCAACGAACCGGCCGACACCACCACCCCGCTCGTGCTGGTCTCGGCAGGCATCGGCTGCACCCCCATGACCGGCATCCTGGCCCATCTCGCCGCCCTCGGCTCGACCCGGCCGGTGCTGGTCCTGCACGCCGACCGTTCCCCCGGCGACCACGCACTGCGCGTCGAGACCCGCGACCTCGTCGGTCAACTGCCGGGAGCCCGCGCCGCCTTCTGGTACGAGCGCCCGGACCGGAGGAACCCGGCGCCCGCACCGGCCTGATGGACCTGAGCGACATCGAACTCTCCGATGACGCGACGGTGTTCCTTTGCGGCCCGCTCCCCTTCATGCGAGAGGTTCGCCGGCAGTTGCTGAGTGCCGGGTTCCCGCCCGGCGCATCCGCTACGAGGTCTTTGGGCCCGACCTGTGGCTGCCCGACACCGCGGCTTGAGTCGCGCTGAACGTATCGATGTCCCCGAGGAGGAACCCCGAATGACCACCGACGACACCCGCCCGGCGCCCATGGTTCGACTGCGCTCCGACGGCGCCGTGGACGAGGAGACCCTGGCGTACGCCCGCACGAAGGTCGACGCCGTAGTGGACAGGCCGGGTCTGCCCGCCGTCACCGGCGAGGTGCGCATCGTGCGAGCGCCCGCTCACCACTCCGACAGCCCCTGGTCGGCGACGGCCGACCTGCACGTCGGCGGTCGCCAGGTGGTTGCTGTGGCCGAGGAGGCGACGGGTCCGGAAGTCGTCGACCGGCTCCAGGACAGGCTGCGCCGCCAGACCGACAAGGCCGCGCAGTCCTGGGGCGACGGCCACCGGACGACGGCCCCGCCGTGGCGCGGCGGAGGAAGTGGCGGTCCCGTCCCGCCGCGGGCCCCGACAGCGCGGCAGCGGACTCCCGCACGGCGTGAGCCCGCGGTGAGCACAGGTCCGGTCGGTGACGGTCCACGGATCGGGCCGTCGGCGTGTTCGCCGCCTGCGGGCGGACACCGCCAAGCCGGCTTCGAGGACCGTCCGGGCCAGCGAGATGACCAACGGCCCACTGACGGGACCCCGGAGGGCAGGTAACCGTGGGCCACGGTTCCGGATCCCGGTGAGAGCGAGGAGTTGTGTGATGGCGAAGGCATATCTGGTGGGCAGCGGGATCGCGGCGCTGGCCGCGGCCACCTTCCTGATCCGCGACGGCGGCTTCGAGGGGTCCGACATCCACCTCTTCGAGGAACAGCGGACCGTCGGCGGCAGCCTGGAAGCGGGCGGCAGGCCGGACGCCGGCTACACGATGCGCGGCGGGCGGATGTTGGGATGTGACCCAGATACGCGTCAAAGGGGCAATGAGCTGATCTTGAAGCCCTGAGCGTCCGGCCCGTCACACATTCGGCCGAGTGCCGTTGGTGGTGATGTTGACCATCGTCTTGGGGCCTGGGGTGGGTTGTGACCTCGATCGAGCGGACCGCGTATCCGCGGTTCAAGCCGCTGATCACTGCGCATGAGCTGCATCTGTTCTTCTCGCCGACTCGCGATGAGCTGGAGTGGGCAGCCGGGGCGGCGGACGGGGATGAGCATCTGCTGGCCTTGCTGCTGATGCTGAAGTCGTGAGGCCGGGAAGAACTCAATCGACTTCGACCTGATCGAGTCCCAGTTCCGGCACCTGATGCGGGTGGCCATCTCCGTGAGGGAGGGGGCCATCTCCTCGTCCACGCTGCTCAAGCGGCTGCGCTCGGGGCCGCGGAAGAACGCCACCTACACCGCGTTCCGCGAGGTGGGACGCGTGATCCGCACCGTGCAGCTGCTGCGCTACCTCTCCGACGCCCCGCTGCGGCGTCGGGTGACCGCGGCGACAAACAAGGTCGAGGCGTTCAACGGCTTCTCCCAGTGGATTGGCTTCGGCAACTGCGGCGTCATCGCCGACAACGACCCCGTCGAGCAGGAGAAGGCGATGAAATTCAACGCGCTGCTCACGAACGCGGTGATCTTCCACAACGCCCTGGACATCGCGGAGATCGTCCGGCAGCTGCTGGAAGAGGGCTGCGAGATCACCCCGGAAGACCTGCCCACATCTCGCCCTACCTGACCGGGCACATCAACCGGTTCGGCGAGTACAGCACGCACGAACTCGGCATCCAGCCAGAGGCGCACGACCCGAAGCCCGACGTCGACTTCACCCCACTGCACGAGCAGGACCTGACCACGGCCGGTTTCGGCACGGCCGCCTGAGCCGGCCCCGGGCGGATCGGCATCGTGAGGGCCGTGCAGGACACGGAGCTTACCGAGGACGAAGTGAACGACCTGCTCGACGGTGACGAGCGGGACGCCGGATGGGGCGGGGACGACGAGTACGAGTGGGTGCGGTGAACGTACCTGGCGCCCGGGTGGGGGCCGTCACGCTCCCCGCCCGGGCGCTTGGAGCGTACGGGCCGTCTCACGGCCGCAGTGGCGGCGAAGTCCCCGGCGCGGGGCAACCGGACGCGCAGCCTCTCCACCTGCGCGACTGAGGCTCCGCTCGTCGTCACGGGCGCGCTCGGGCAGGGCTCGCGCTCCTGCGGCCCCGGGCAGCGGCACGTCGCCAGTCGGCCCGGGGCCCGGCTGGCTGGTCAGGTCAGGGCGGCCAGAGCCGCGTCCAGGCGGGCTGCGGCGTCGCCGGCGACGGGTTCGAGGGCGGGCAGGCCGCTCAGGGTGACCATGGTGTTCGGGTCGAGGGCCTGCACGAGGGTGGTGTCGCCGTCGCGGCGGACGACGACGTTGCAGGGCAGGAGCAGGCCGATGCTGCGGTCGGCTTGAAGGGCCTGGTGGGCCAGCGGCGGGTTGCAGGCGCCGAGGATCAGGTAGTCCTCCATGTCGTGGCCGAGCTTGGCCTTGAGGGTGGCTTGGACGTCGATTTCGGTCAGGATGCCGAAGCCCTGGTCGGCCAGGGCCTCGCGGACGGCGGCGACGGCAGTGTCGAAGTCGGCGTCGAGGCGGACGGTGCGGTCGTAGGACACGGACACTCCCGGGTGGTTCGGAACGACTGATCCCTCTATACCCCGCCGGGTACCCGAACGGGGTGAGGCGATGCCGGGGCGGGGGGCTCCCCGCCCGTGGAATACCCCCCCGGGTATGACTGTTAGGGTGAGTGTCCAATACCCCCCGGGGTACACCGTTCAAAAGGAGTCGTAGTCGTGTTCTTCGTCGACACCCTGGAATTCGAGGGCCTGGGCAACCGCAGCTACCTGGCCGGCGGACCCAGTGCCGCGGTGGTCATCGACCCGCCGCGCGACATCGACCAGGTCATCGCCGCAGCCGCCCGGCGCGGGGTGCGCATCGCGTACGTCGCCGAGACCCATGTGCACAACGACTACGTCACCGGCGGCCTGGAGCTGGCCCGCGTCACAGGCGCCCAGTACCTGGTACCGGCCGGGGCGCACGTGTCCTTCGCCCGCACCCCCGTCGCCGACGGCGACACCGTGATGGTGGACGAGGACCTGGCGCTGCGCGCGATCGCCACCCCCGGGCACACCCCGCACCACACCTCCTACACCCTGACCGAGGACGGGCGCGGGGTGGCGGCGTTCACCGGCGGGTCGCTGCTGATCGGCAGCGTGGGCCGTCCGGACCTGGTCGAACCGAGGCTGACCGAGGAGCTGGCCCGCGCCCAGCACGCCTCCGCGCACCGGCTGGTCGACGAGCTGGATGATGAGGTGCCGGTGCTGCCCACGCACGGTTTCGGCAGCTTCTGCTCCTCCTCGCAGGCCGAGGGGGATGCGACCACGATCGGCCAGGAACGCAAGAGCAACGACGCGCTGACCCTGGACGTGGACACCTTCGTCGCGCGGATACTCGCGGGGCTGGAGGACGTGCCCGCGTACTACGCGCACATGGGCCCGGCCAACGCCGCCGGTCCCGCCCCGCTCGACCTGACCCCGCCCCAGCGTGCGGACGGCGAGGAGATCGCCGCCCGGCTGGCCGCGGGTGAGTGGGTGGTGGACCTGCGCAGCCGCATGGCGTTCGCCGAGGGGCACGTGGCCGGGTCGTTCAACTTCGAGGGCGAGGGCAAGCTCGCCACCTACCTGGCCTGGCTGATCCCGTGGGGCAAGCCCGTCACCCTGCTCGCCGACACCCCGGAGCAGGTCGCCGACGCGCAGCGGGAGCTGGCCCGGGTCGGTATCGACCGCCCGGCCGCCGCCGCCACCGGTGACCCTGCCGGCTGGGTCCGTGAGGGCGAGCAGCTCGCCTCCTTCCCCCGCGCCCGCTTCGCCGACCTCGCCCAGGTGCGCGAGCGCGGCGAGGACGTGGTCGTCCTGGATGTGCGGCGGGATTCCGAGCGCGCGGGCGGCTTCATCGACGGCTCGGTCCACATCCCGATCCACGAACTGCACGGCCGCATCAGTGAGGTGCCCGAGGGGACGGTGTGGGTGCACTGCGCCGGCGGGATGCGCGCGGCGATCGCCGCGTCCCTACTGGATGCCGCAGGCCGTGACGTGGTCGCCGTCGACGACGGCTTCGACGCCGCCACCGAGGCGGGACTGACCCTCACCCGCCCCGGCCACACCGGCTGACACGCACCTCCGCACCACCTGCACGAAAGTGATCAGACGATGTTCTCGTATCTTCGCCGCGGCCCCGGCCGCCTCACCCCCGCCCAGGCCCACCAGCAGACCAGCGACGGCCAGGCCGTGCTGCTGGACGTCCGCGAAACACCGGAGTGGGAAGCCGGGCACGCGCCCGGCGCGCTGCACCTGCCGCTGTCCCGCCTGACGGCCGGGGCATCGCTCCCATCCTCCGCGCAGGGCAAGCCGGTGGTTGCGATCTGCCGCTCCGGCAACCGCTCCCAACAGGCCGCCAGGCTGCTGGCCGGCCGCGGCATCGAGGCCACCGACGTCACCGGCGGCATGACCGCCTGGGCCCGTGAGGGCCTGCCGGTCACCGGCGGTCAGGGTGGCGGCGGTGTCATAGCGTGAGCGCGCTGATCCTGGCCCTGGCCGCCGGGGCGGTGGTCGGGCTCGCGCTCGGCGCGCTCGGCGGGGGCGGCAGCGTCCTGGCCGTCCCGGCGCTGATCTACCTGCTCGGCTTCACCCCGGCCGCCGCCACCACCGCCAGTCTGATCATCGTCACCGCCACCTCGCTCACCGCCCTGTACGCCCACGCCCGCACCGGCAACGTCCGCTGGAAAGCCGGCGCCCTGTTCGCCGCGGCCGGACTCCTGCCCGCCGCCGCGGCCGGCGCCGCCGCGTCCCGCCTGCCGCAAGTGCTGCTGACCGCCGCGTTCGCCGCCATCACGGCCCTCGCCGCGGTGAAAATGCTGCGGCCCGGCCGGACCGGCGGCGACCGGACCACGACGGTGCGGCCGGCGAAGGCGGCTGGGACCGGAGCCGGTCTGGGGGCACTGACCGGGCTGCTCGGCGTCGGCGGAGGCTTCCTCGCCGTCCCCGCCCTGGTCGGTGTGCTCGCCTTCGAGATGCAGGCCGCCGTCGGCACCAGCCTGCTGGTCATCTCCGCGAACTCCCTCGCTTCCCTGGCCACCCGGGGCGCCACCACCGCAGGCGTCGACTGGGCGCTCATCGGCCCCTTCACCGGTGCCGCGATCCTCGGCGCCTGGGACGGCAAACGCCTGGCCACCAAGGTCGCCGGCACCCTGCTGCAGCGCACCTTCGCCGTCGTCCTGCTGGCCGTGGCCGCCTTCATGCTCATCGACGCCCTCACCTGACCCCGGCCCACGAGGACCGGGCACCGGGGGTCAGGCCAGCGAAAGGAACAGCTTCTCCAGACGGGCACGCATCTGCTCCCGGTCACCGGAAGCGGCCATGTCCGCATCGGTCAGGCAGTGCTGCAGACCGGTCGCGATGATCGCGAAACCCGCCTTGTCCAACGCCCGGGAAGCCGCAGCCAGCTGCGTGACCACGTCCTCGCAGTCCCGCCCCTCCTCGATCATCTTGATCACACCGGCGATCTGGCCCTGTGCCCGGCGCAGCCGGTTGACCACCGTCTTCAGTTCCTCAGCCGCCATCGCCAGTTCCACAACCCACACTCCTTCGAGATACCCCCTTGGGTATCCTATCGAAGGGGTAACCCCAACCGAGCAAAGGAAAATCCCCCGTGGCACCCACCACCCTTACCGCCGACCAGGCCAACGCCCGCCTGAACGAGCTGACCGTCATCGACGTCCGCACCCCCGGCGAATACGCCTCCGGCCACCTGCCCGGCGCCCACAACATCCCCCTCGACCACCTCGACGCGGCCCTGCCCGCCCTGAAGACCGCCGCCGACCGCGGCGACCTCCTCGTCGTATGCGCCTCCGGCGCCCGCTCCGCCACCGCCAGCCAGCGCCTGGCCGAGCAGGGCATCACCGCCGCCACCCTCAGTGGCGGCACCACCGCCTGGATACAGCTCGGCCACGACACCCACCGCCCCGCCGGCACCCGCACCCCCTGGGCCATGGACCGCCAGGTCCGCCTCACCGCCGGAACCCTCGTCCTGACCGGCCTCATCGCCGGACAGCGCTGGAACGCGGCACGCTGGCTGTCCGCGGGCGTCGCCGGCGGCCTCGTCTTCTCTGCCCTCACCAACACCTGCGGCCTGGCTAAGATCCTCGCCAAACTCCCCCACAACCAGCCCACCGCCACCGACCTCGATGCCACCCTCGCCGCCCTGATCAGCTGACTTCGCCAGCGCACCGGTGAGCCGCCGCACACAGCCGTCTACGGTTCGCCACCCACGCGCCATCGCCGACGCCTTGGGCGGCCTGGGTCAGACCAGGTCGCCCGTCGTCGTCGGCGAGGACCGAGATCATCCTCCCCGATGACCGCGGCCGGGGTCCGCCTGCCAGTGGGCAAGCCCAATGCGGTCGCACTGGACTCCTCTCATAAACGGGGGGCCCTTTGCCCGAGCAAGATCAAAACGAGCCGCCCGCAGATCTCGAAGGCCCGATCCGGTTCGCAGAACTTGTTCTCACTCGAAGACGGGTCCGGGGTACTTCTGAGAAACGTTTGTGACAGCATCCGGGGGCGTGACGGCCCCTCAAGAGTCTTCCGCGAGCGACGCCGACGACGTCGAGCGCCACCCCTGCCCGCTCTGCACGGCCGAGCCCGGCTCGCCGTACCGCTCGCGCTCCGGCGCGGTCGCCGGCACCTACCACACCGGCCGCTTCACCGAGGTGCCCCGGCTCGCCAAGCTCCTGCGCGTGCCCACCCCCGCCGGCCGCAGCCCCGGCCAGCCCTGGCACCCCGGTCCCGCTCGTACTCGCGCCGGACACCCCGACCGCGGACATCCGCATCGGGTACGCCCGGTGTTCGACGCTCACCCAAGAACTCCAGTCCCAGCTCGACGCGCTCGCCAAAGCACGGTATCCCGCGCGACAAGGTGTTCTCCGAGAAGATCAGCACCCGGGTCCGGGTCCGCCCCCAATTCGAGGCCGCGCTCACGCTCGCCCGACAGATCAAGGCCCACGCCCCGCACTGCCGCGTCATCTTCACCGTGTACGAGATGAAGCGCCTCGGCCGCGACGCGGCCGAACTCACCGCGCTCGCCGACCACCTCACCGCCCCCGGCCTGGTCCTGGAGATGCTCGCCGGACCACTGCCCGGGATGTACGACCCCAGCGGTCGTCCTTCGACAAGAGCGTCAAGGAGTCCCGGTGGGAGTCGTTCACGGTCACCTCCAAGGACCCCGTATTCCTCAAGGCTCTGGAAGAGTTCAGCGGCCGTCCAGCCGGCAAAGGCGGCCTGATGACCTTCACCGAGTCCAACTGGCTGCTCACCATCGTCGCGGGCCGCCAGCCCGTCTACCGCGACCAGCCGGAGGACGTCGGGGTCTGGTGGGACTACGGCCTGTTCCCCGGCCTCGCGGGCAACCACACGCCTGAGCCGATGACGATGTGCTCCGGCCGCGAGATCCTCGATGAGGTCCTGCACCACCTCCCGTTCGACGAGCGGACAACGGCCCGGAACCGGGAGACCTCGACCGTCGTCCCCTGTGTGATGCCGTACATCACCAGCCAGTTCCTGGTCCGTCGCCGCGACGACCGGCCCAGGATGGCCCCAGAGCGATCGGTCAATCTCGCCTTCATCGGACAGTTCGCCGAAAGTACTCCGTACTCAGAAGTTGTTGTCTTTCCGGACTTGAGGGCAGTGTTTCCGCTGGTCAGGAGTAGGGGCGGTGATTCTGTGGGAGTCGTGACCTGTCGTGTCGTCGCTCCCCGGGAGGTTGCGGATGCCGTCGGTTGTCGGACTGCTGGAACAGCACGAGCTCACAGCTCGCTGTCGGGTCGACGGGCTGCGTGAGGAGGCCGACCGCATCCAGGCCGAACTCGCCGTGGCCGAGCTGGAATGGCAGGAGTGGGTCATCGCCCGCAGGCGGGTCGATGCGGTGCTCGCTCCGGACGGCGGCAGCACCGCCGACACGGAGGACGTCCCGGATCCGCGGGCTGCGGGCGGGCCGGCAGCGCCCCGGGACTCGGCAAAGCCGAAGTCGCAGGTACCGGTGTGGCGTGAGGGGCTGTCCTGGTCAGCGCTGTCGGTGGACTACCAGCGCATCCTGCAGGCGCTCGCGGACCGGGACCGGCTCCATCAAGGGCCGCTGACCTGCCAGGAGATGGCCGCCGCGTTCGGCATGGACGCGGTGCCGGCGCGGGTGGAGGCACTGCGGTCGAAGGCGAAACGCCTGGTCGCGCGCGGCTGGCTGACTGAGCCCGCGCCGGGCCGGTTCATGCTCGCGAAGGCCGTGGCCGGGCCAGGCGACGGGTCATGAGCAGGGTCATCGACCAGTAGACCATCGCCTCGGCGCTGGTGGTGCGGCGTTCGTAGTCGCGTGCCAGGCGGCGGGTGCGCATCAGGTGGGCGAAGAGCCGCTCGACGATCCACCGCTTGGGCAGGACCACGAAGCCACGCATGTCGTCGCTGCGTTTGACGATCGCGAGGACCAGGGCGAGCGTGGCCAGGCAGTACTCGACGAGGGGGCCGGTGTAGCCGCCGTCCGCCCAGACCAGGGCGAGGCGGTGGTGCGCGTTGGCGGCCTGCCCGAGCAGGACCTGGGCGGCAGCGCGGTCGCCGGTGTCCGCGGCGGTGACCATCACGCCCAGCAGCAGACCGAGGGTGTCGACCACGACGTGCCGCTTGCGCCCGTTGATCAGCTTGCCGCCGTCGAAGCCACGGCTGTCGGCGCCGACGACGGCGTCCGCCTTGACGGACTGCGAGTCGATCACGCCGGCCATCGGCTCCGCGTCCCGCCCCTCCCTCTCGCGGATCCCCGATCGCAGCCGGTCGTGGAACTCCTGGACCAGGGCGTGGTCGCGCCAACGGCGGAAGAATGCGTATGCCCGGTCCCATGGCGGGAAGTCGGCGGGCATGGCCCGCCACTTGATCCCGTTGTCGACGAGGTAGCGGATCGCATCCAACAGCGCCCGGTGGCAGTACGCCTCCGGCTGCCCGCCCCGGCCGCGCAACCACCCGGGCACCGGCAGCAGCGGCCGGACCACGGCCCACTCCGCGTCCGTCATGTCCGAGGGATACCGCCGAACACGTTCCGGGTGATCGGCCGCATTCCCGAACCGGTGAGCGACACAATCACACGTCGGTGCAGCCGAGTTGGACTCCACCGGCGCGAACACGTACAACTGCGGCAACAGGGTCTCCTGGATCTCGGTCGGCTTCGCAACCCCGAGCTACCAAGAGGCCCTGCCTTCATGCCCGCGACCAGCTGCGATCACCCGATCGAGACTCCCGTTCGACACACACCCCTCAAGATCGGAACGACAACAGCTACTCACCGCTTGGACGGCAGTGGCGCAGCTGCTGAGACTGGACCAGCAGCCGCCGGAGGTCTACAAGGGCCACCACGAACCCCGCGTACTGACCGCCGCCCTGGAGACCATGCACCGTAAGTAAGCCCCCGGGTGTGCAGGACGTCCGGCCCCACCGTCGGGGACCATCGGGAACAGAACGGTCCGCGAGACAGTCAAGGCAGGAGCGGCACCGATCCCCCGCGGTGTCGCTCCGTTCACGTCACCACGCGGTTCCTCCGAGCCAGGGACCACCAGACGTCGGCCTGGGGCCGAACGGCCCTGGCGCGGGAGGCTTCCGAGCAGTTCGAATGGCCTGGTCGGGCGCACCTGTGGCTGCGGGAGACAGAGAACTGTGAGCGATGCAACGATACGGAAACCTGCGATGGCCGGTGGCGACGGCCCGTCGAACTCCCCGGGAACGCACGGGAGTGTGGACCTGGTCGGCGTGGAGGCGCTACGGCTCCTGGGCAACCTGTCCTTGGGACGGATCGTCTTCACGCGACACGCGTTGCCGACCGTCCGTCCGGTCAACCACGTCCTGGTCGACGGCGACATCGTCATCCGTACCCATGGTGACGCCACGCTGACCCGGTACACCCGCCAGAGCGGCGGCGAGGGGGTCGTCGTCGCCTACGAGGCCGACGACATCGACACCGACACCCATCTCGGCTGGAGCGTGGTCGTCACGGGCTATGCGCGGCTGGTCACCGATCCGCAGGAACTGGCGCGCTACCGGGCCTTGTTGCGGCCCTGGGGGACACAGAGGATGGATCACGCCGTCCGCATCCACCCGGATCTGATCACCGGGCTGCGCCTCACGGCCCACGATCCACCCGCGTCCGCGTGAACGACGTCGGTCGTGCGGCACCACCGCGACCGGAGCGACCGCGTGCCGCACGAGATTGTGCAGCGAAGGAAGAGGCGACGCTCCAGCCGTGAACCACCCGCAGACCGGCGGTACGCCTGGCTGCGGCCTCGAACGCGAACGTGGCCCCGGCGGGGAGACCCGCTCACCGGCGAACGGCTCCCGTTTGTGTGACTGTTGCTCTCCGCATGTTCGACACGGAGGGCGGAACGACGACCACGGGGCAGTGCGCGCGGTGCAGCAGTGTGTGGACGACCGGGCCCAGGCGCGGGCCGAGCACGCTCGTACGGCGGTGGACGCCGATGACGACCACGGCTGCCTCTCGGGTCGCCTCCAGCAGCACGTCCTCGGGAGCCGTACGGACCGTGTGGCTCACCACCACGACATCCGGGTGCTGTTCCCGCAGACGAGCCAGTGCGTAGCGAGGTACGGCCTCCTCCGCCCGGGCCTCACGGGCAGACCGATCCTGGCCCGGACTGCGTGCCGGCACGAGGGAGGGCAGTTCGGGGGTGACGTGCCTATGGCTCCAGGCATGCAGAACGCGAAGCCTCACGCCACGCCGCTCGGCTTCCTGGAAAGCGTACGCCGCTGCCGGCGCGTCCCTGTCGTCCTCCAGGCCCAGCAGCACGTCCTGTCCGTCGTCGCACGGGTGGTCCCCGCGTACGACCAGGAGCGGGCCCTGCGCGAGCGCGGCCAGCCGCAGACCCACCGAGCCGAACGCCACGCCGGTCAAGGCGCCCAAACCCCGTGTCCCCACGACGGTCAACACCGCGTCAGCGCTCTCGCGCGCCAGCGCGTGCACGGGACCGCCTTCTGCGGCGACCATGACCACCGACAGACCCGGATGCCGCTGCCGTACCCGCGCCACGGCGGAACCCAGGACCGGTGCTGCCTCGTCACGGTCGGAAACCGCGTACACCACACGCAGGTCGGCGCCGTGACGCGCCGCCTCCCCCGCGGCCCAGTCCAGCGCCCGTGTGGAGACCAAGGAGCCGTCCACTCCGACGACTACACGATGGAGCGTCATGGCCGTACCTCCCTTTCTGTGAGTGATCTTCCGGTGGAGGCGACGTCCGACGAGGGCACCGGCCTCCTTGGACGATGCTCGTCGTACGCCGACGCCCTGGGCAGACGCCGAGAAGGCCCCATGGAGACGCCGAACGGCCCTTGTCCCAAGGGCCGTTCGGGTGCCCGGGCGGGGCGAGGGTCTGAGGCGGGTAACCGCTGCTCGGGCTTCAGGAGGGGAGTTGCACGCCGTACATGCTGCGGCCGCCGACGAGTTCGCGCCCCGTGACCAGCTCGGGGTCGATGCGTACGAAGACCTCCTGCCGCGCCGGCGCCCAGGAACGCGGTCCGCTCCGCAGGAGCCGTGCGTGCTCGGCGGGGTCAGTGATCACGGTCGCCGAGCCGGTGACGACGACGCTCCAGCCGGAGTGCGCGGCGGCGTCGACCGCGTCGGCCTCAAAGGCGACCACCGCTCCGTCGACGGCGCTCACCAACTGCGAGAGGGCCGAAGTGCGCAGCAGCACCGCGCCGTCGCGGTCCAGGCGGAAGTTGACTGGCAGGACGGCGGGCAACGCCTGGCGCGTGTACACGATGCGCCCCACGGGCACCTTGGCCAGCAGACGCATGCACTCCTGCCGGTCCAGTTCGCGGAATCCGTCGTTGGCATCCATCTGCCTTCTCGTCTCTCACCTGACAGAGCGGTACTGACTGGTCCATCGTCGAACGGTGAGGGAGCCCGCGGCCAGGGACCATCGGTCCCTGGCCGCCCTGAGAAGGACCCGGTTCAGACCGAGATCCGGCGTCCCGTGACGGCGAACGGTTCGATGCGCACCCACAGATCGCGTCGCCCCCCGGCCCACGGCGTGCTGTACATGTGTTGCGCGAGCCGCTGCTCCTCACCGAGATCCGTCACCATGCGCGCGTGGCCGCGCACCAGCACGCTCCAGCCTTCGCTGAACGCGTCGTCGATGCGGTCGACCTCGAAGGCGACCTGGCAGCCGGGCGCCAGTGACGGCGTCGCACCGCTTGCGGTCCTGAAGACGATCGTGCCGTCGACGACGCTGTAGTTGACGGGGACGATCACCGGGCCCTGGGCCGTGGGCACCCCGAGCCTTCCCACACCGTGCGTGGAGAGCAGGTCACCACACTCGGTCCTGCTCAGCTCGGTGAACTCGGGGGCGTGCCCGGCCTGTCCAGGTCCAGGCGGCCGATCGGCGTCGCCTCCGGTGAGGGCGGACACCGTTGTCTGCAACACTCCCGCCAATCTGAGCAGTGCGCCTCGGCTCGGCGCGGCCCCGGAATGCTCCTCCAGATGCCTCAGATAGCCGGGGACCATGTCCGCTCTGGCGGCCGTCTCCTCTCGCGTCAAACCGAGCTGGACACGGCGTGCCGCGAGTCGGCGGCGCCCAGATCGCCTGCGAGCGGGCCCTCCGTCACGTTCCCCTGTGTCTGTTCGGCCATGCCCCGTCACGTCCTCTCGTCAGGCCGCCCGGACGGCGACCTCCTCGTGCGACCGTCCGCCGAGCACCACTTTGAGCGCGCCGGTGTCGGCGGCCCGGGCGAAGACGTCGTACGCCTCCTCCATGTGGTCCAGCGGGAAGGTGTGGGTGACCAGCTGCGCGGTGGGTAGCCGGCCGGCGGCGGCCATGCGCAGCAAGGTGGGCGTCGAGTGGGTGTCCACCAGACCGGTCGTGATGGTCACGTTCTTGATCCACAGGTCTTCCAGGTGCAGCGTGGCGGGCTTGCCGTGTACGCCGACGTTGGCCACGTGGCCGCCGGGCCGCACCACGCGGGTGCACAGCTCGAAGCTCTCCGGCACGCCGACCGCCTCGATGACCACGTCCGCGCCGAGCCCGTCGGTGAGATCGGCGATCAGCTGCTCGGGGTCCTCGCGGGCGTCGGCCACCGCGTCGGCACCGAGCCGCCTGGCGGCCTCCAGCCGGGACGCGGCCAGGTCGACGGCGACGATCCTCTCGGGCGCGAACAGATGCGCCGTGGCAATCGCCGCGAGACCGATAGGACCGGCTCCGACGACGGCGACGGTGTCGCCCGGACGTACGTGCCCGTTGAGGACACCCACCTCGTAGGAGGTCGGGAAGATGTCCGCCAGCAGGACGGCGTCCTTGCTCTCGACCGTGCTGGGCAACGCGTGAACGGACAGGTCGGCGTAGGGGACGCGGACGTACTCGGCCTGGGTGCCGTCGATCAAGTGGCCGAGGATCCAGCCTCCGCCGCCCCTGCACTGGCCGTAGGCGCTCTCGCGGCAGTAGCGGCAGCGGCCGCAGGCACTGATGCAGGAGACCAGCACGCGATCACCCGGACGTACGGTCCGGACGTCGCTGCCGACCTCCACGATCTCGCCAACGGCCTCATGGCCCAGAACCGTGCCTGGGCGCACTTCGGGAACGTCGCCCTTCAGGATGTGCAGGTCCGTGCCGCAGATGGTGACGGCTCCGACCCGCACAATGGCGTCGGTGGGCTCCTTGACGGCGGGGTCCGGGACATCCTCCCAGGCGGACTGCCCCGGCCCGTGAAAGACGTAGCCTTTCATCTCGCTCCTCACCATCCTTCACTTGAGTACCGGTATTGCCCCACGGATCCAGCTTGTCCGGTATTCGCCGACTCCGCTTGGGCCGTCCGGCCCCCACCGCCTGCCGGACGGGTCTTTGCAGCCGACCAGCGACGGAAAGGCACGCGTGCCCCGGTCGAACCCGCCCGAAAGGGACCGAACGGCCCTTCCGCGCACCCCGCCGGCCCCGCTTTTCTCTCTTCATGGCCGACAAGCACACGAGGTCCATGCCGTACCGCACGCTTCGCACCGCCGGCGGCGCGACCGTCGTGACCCTGCAGGGCGAGATAGACGTTCTGGCGGCACCTGCGCTGGCAGCGCGCCTGGACGTGCTGACAGCGGGTCCGTGCCCCGATCTGGTGCTCGACCTGCGTCCCGTGTCCTTCATCGACTGCGCCGGGCTGGGTGTGCTGTGCCGGGTACGCAACCGCGCACAGGCTCGGCACGGCCGGCTGCGGCTGGTCGCCGACAGTTCCCGCTTCCTTCGGATCCTCCACGGCACGGGTTTGAGCGGCGTCTTCGACATCCATTCCCGGTGGCCCGAGGACTTCACCGGTGCGTCGGTCGCGGACCCCGTGTCCGCATCAGCCGGCTGAGTCAGCCCGATGACGCGTCCTCTGCCCGCGTGGCTTGCCGCACAACCCGACCTGATGTGCGGCGCGGGGTGGCCGGGCCTTCCGGGCCGTATCCGAGGCGCATGAGCAGCTGGGGATGCACGGCACCGTCAGGGACGACGAGCAAGGCGTCCCGCGGGTCCTCCCACTCGACCGCCTGATGCATCAGACACGCGAAGGCCGTACGCCGTCGCGACGAGCCAGACGTGCTCCAGCGCCTGTCCGGCACGCAGCCAGTCGACTCGGCGGTCGTGATCGGTGCTCAGCAGGGCGATGACCGGGTCCGCCTCGAAGGGCCGCGCGGTGAGCTTTTCGGGATGTCGCTGTGCGGTGAAGTCGCGCAGCAGGAGCCTCTCCCAGGCGTCCTGCGGCCCCAGGGCCGTTCGCGGCAGACCCGCGTCGGGCGCCGGTTCCAGATCCCGGTGCACCCAGTGCCGGCCCTCGCCGCCCGGTCCGCGTGGAGGCGGTTGCGCCGCTCGGCCTCGGCGGTCATTCGCAGCAGACGGGTCGTCTCCACCCCCTCGGAGAAGTGCAGCCATGCGCCTTCCGCGCGGGCCACCGCCCTGAGTTCGTCGCATACCGACACGGGGAGCGGCCGGTCCGAGAACGGAAAGCGGCTGCTGTGTCTGCGCCAGATCGCCTCGTAGAGGTCGAAGCCCAGTTCCTCCCCTGTTCGGGCAGTGAGCTCGGCGGCCCACACGGTGGCGAGCAGGCCGGGGTCCTCAGGGCTGGGCAGCGAATGTGTGACAGGTGACCAACCGAAGTGGGCCAGCGCGACCCGCAGGTTGAACACGCAGGCCCCGACGGAGAGGAGCAGCGCACGGCCTGTGGGGTCCGCCTGCCGCATGCCCCGTTCGGGAGCGGCACACACCTGGAACGTCACCGTGTCGGAGTCCAGCCGGAAGCGCCACGGCTGGGTGTTGTGGATCGAGGGCGCGGCCACCGCTGCGGAGAAACAACTCTTCAGGATCGCGGCGCCGAACGAGGTGTTCTCCATGGTGCCCTCCTCGCACGTGGGCGTCGAACGGATGGTTCCCGTCCCTACGAGCGTGGCGCCTCGACCCCGCGGTCGTCAGGGGGCGAGGGACCTGCGCAGGCGTCCGGACGGACCCTGAGGCGCTTGGGCTGAACGGCCCTGCCCGGCGGCGAAGCCGGTCCCGACCGGCCCTGCGGCGGCACCTCGTCGGCCCATGTCGGGACAGGGCGCCGGCTGCGACCTCCGGATGTGTCACCACGACGACGAGAGGGAGGTGCAGACCGATGCCCAAAGGCGAGTACGCCAAGAAGCGGCTGTGGCGGTGGCGGAACAATCCGCTGCGGCGGCATGACGACATCATCGAGGCCTGGATCGTGCTGGCCGTGTGGGCGATCGTCGCCGTGGGGGGGCACCGTCGTCGGGCTGGTGACGGCCCACGCCGCGGGAGAGGTGTTCGAGCAGCAGCGAGCCGAGCGACGGTCTGTCCGGGCCGTGCTCCTGAACGACGTGCCGCGAGGCGTCACCGCGATCGGCGGCACCACCCCCGCGCCGACGGGCTCGACGGAGGCCGCGATCGAGTCGGGCTTCCTGGCCACCGCGGCCGCGACCGCCCTCGCCGGCCTGGTGGTCGGCGCCGGAGCGGTCGCCCGGTGGCGGCTCGACCGGCGCCGCATCGACGGGTGGGACCGGGAATGGGATTTGGTGGGACCGCGATGGGGCCACAAAACCGGCTGACCACGCCACGGATCCCGGGCTCCAGGCCGAGGGCGGCCTGGAGCTTCCCTGCGTGTCGGATACGCGGCTGCCCCGCCCGCCCCGGCGCTGCGGGCCGTTCGGCCCCTGCCCGGGCGCGAAGACGCACGCCAGTCTGTGCTGCGAGGTGCGCGTCCCGCTGCGCCGGAAAAGGCGGACTGTGATGGAAAGGGCGATTCTTGTCCGTACCGGCCCGTCGGCGCACAGCTGGTGCATGCCTGGCCGCCTCCTTCCTGTGCCGCCGAGTGGCCTTTCGGCGTGCCGGAGAGGGACCGGGCGACCTGGAAGGACCACGAGGTGAAGCTCCCGGCCGACGCGCTGCGCCCGTGGCGTGAAAGATGCCCGGAGGTGCCGGTGCTCGAGGACGTGCTTGTGCTCCCTCTGGCTCAGGCTCTCCTCCACCAGTCCGACAGCGCCGCACTGGTCGTCGTGGGCCGCAGGCCCGGTACGGAGTGGGGCGAGGTCGTGCGGGCTCTCGTTCACGAGGCGGCGTGCCCCGTTGTAGGTGACCAACACGGTGCCGGTCATGGCGGTCCGCCTCCTTTCACATCCGGCGCAGCCAGTCGTCGGCTACGCCGTGCAGTGCGTGGTCGTCGGTGCGCAGCCGCGCGTCGTCGAGTCGGTAGGTGAGCCGGTTGACCGCATCGACCACACCATCTGTCCGACGGGTCATGGACAGCGCGATCTCCGTCTCGCTCTTGCGCTCCATGTGTCCGGTGAGCGTGACGACGCCCTCCGCCACGGTGACCTCGACACTGCGTGGCGCCAGCCACAGCGCGTGCACCAGGACTTCCTTGATCACCTCGTCGCGGATCTCCGCGTCGGGCCTCAGGAAGATTTGGAGGAGGTCGCGGCGTGTGACGATGCCGACGAGCCGGTCCTCCTAGTCGAGGACGGGGAGCCGTTCCACGTGCCGCTGGGCCATGGTGCGGGCGGCCTGGACGATGGTGTCGTCGGCGTGCACCGTGACGGGCGGCTGCGTCATCAGCTCGGCGGCAGTGCGTGCCTTGCCCTTGGCGGCCTGGCGCTTGCCGCCGGGCGTCAGCTCGCCGAGCCGCACGCGGTGCTTCGGCTCGTACGAGTCGGCAACGGTCGCCTGGTGCATCAGCAGGTCCGTCTCGGACAGGACACCGATGACCTTGTCGTCCTCGTCCACCACCGGCAGTCCGCTGATCCCGTGGGTGGCGAGCAGTCGGGCCACCTCCTTGAACGGTGTGCCGTACGCGGCGCGGACGACCTGCGTGGTCATCACGGAGCCGACCTTGTTGTGCCTCATGGCCGTTTCCCTTCTCAGCGCAGCCGGCGCAGATACGGGTCCTGGGGGCGACGTGGCAGCAGGCGTGCCCGCGCGTCGAGCACGGTGACGCCGCCCGGTGCCGCAAGGACGGGGTTGAAGTCGGCCTCAGCGAGTTGCGGCAGGTCCGCCGCCATCCGGGACAGCCGCAGCAGTAGCTGTTCCAGGTCTTCGAGGTCGACGGGCGTGCTCCCGTTCGTGCCGAGCAGCAGCGGGGCACACCGCGGCGAGGTGATCAGTTCGTGCACGTCGCGGTCGGTCAGGGGGGCCAGGCGGGCCGCGTGGTCAGCCAGTATCTCGGTCGCCGTACCGCCGAGCCCGAACAGGACGAGCGGGCCGAAGACCTCGTCCTGGACGACGCCAGCGAACAACTCGGTACCGCGGGCGGCCAGTGGCTGCAGGACCACACCCGTCATCAACCCCGCGAACCGCGTCTCATTTGCCGGCGGGAAGCTGACCGGCCCGGACCTCGTCGAGGCCCAGCACCGCTCCCACTTCGCGGGCGGGCTCGGCACGGTCACCGGTGAGCATCAGCAGCCGGGTCAACCCCGCCGACCGCAGGCGACGGACGGTGCGCGGGGCGTCGTGGCGCAGCGGGTCCTGGAGCAGGACGGCGCCGGCGAGGGCGTCGTCGACGGTGAGCCAGGCGATGGCGGCGCCGTCGAGAACGGCACGGTTGTCCACGGCGCAGGCCCAGTCGGGGAGTGCTGTCTGCGGGATGCCGCACCTGCCGAGTCCGAGGCGGAGGCCCTCCACGGTGCCGGCGGGTCCTCGTCCGGGTTCCTCCGTGGCATCGGCGGGCATGGCGAGCGTGAGGCCCCTGGCTCGTGCTTCGCGGACGATCGCGTCGGCCAGCACATGCGCAGAAACCTGGTCGAGCGAGGCGGCCAGCCGCAGCACGTCGGACGGGGACCGCCCCGGGGCGGCGGCGACCGCCAGGACGCGCGGTCGGCCGGCGGTCAGGGTGCCGGTCTTGTCCATCACCAGGGTGCGCGCCCGGCCCAGGCGCTCCAGCGCGCCGCCATCCCTGACGACGACACCGCGGCGGGCCGCCCGGGACAGTCCGGAGACGATGGCGACCGGCGCCGCGAGCAGCAAAGGGCAGGGGGTCGCCACGACCAGGACGGCGACCGCCCGTACGGCGGATCCGCTCAGCAGCCAGGCGAGACCGGCCAACCCCACCGACAGCGGCAGGAACCAGGCCGCGTAGCGCTCCGCCAGCCGGACGGTCGGTGCCCGCTCCGCACCCGCGTGCTGAGCCAGCCGTACGATCTCCGCGTACGTGCTGTCCTGCGCGGCGGCGGTCGCCCGGAGTTCGAAGACACCGCCCGCGTTGACGACGCCGCTGCGTACGGCTTCGTCCGTGCCGCGTTCGATCTGGACGGACTCGCCGGTCAGCACGGACTCGTCGAGTTCCGCCGTACCGGCCAGGACCCTGCCGTCGACGGGGACCACGTCTCCTGTGCCGATCACGAGAACGTCGCCCACGGCGACATCGGCGAGCGGGACCACTGCCACCCGGCGGCCCGTCCGGCGGCGGGCCGAGCGGGGGGCGTGCTCCAGAAGGGCACGCAGGTCGTGGGAGGCCCGCCGCTCGGCCGCGGCGTCCAGAGCCCGGCCGATGGCCAGCATCGACGCGATCAGCGCACCCGCCAGGTACTCGCCCACCGCGAGGGCTCCGGCCAGCGCCAGCACGGCGATCAGGTCGACGCCGGCCCGTCCCTTCCGCAGTGCGGCCACGACCCAGGCCACGGCGGGCACCACGGCCAGCACCGTGCCGGCCGCCCAGCAGGCGTCGGCGACGTTCTGGTTCCCGGCCGACCAGGCAATTCCGCCGCTCAGCAGGGCGACCGTCGTCGTGACCAGCAGTGCCGGTTCGAGCAGTCGACGGACACCGTCGGCCTTCGGCCTCGGTCCGTCCCCGATAGCTCCCCTGTGCGTCACGACAGCGGCCCTCCGGCTTCTCCGGGATGCTCGCGCGCCGGCGCGGGAGCATCCCCGGTGTCGTTGGGTGTCCTCGGGTGTCTATGCAACCGCGCGTGCCGCGCGGCACGCGAGGGCCGAACGGTCCACAACGAGGGCCTATCGGTTAATCGGCTCTGGCCCGTAATGGGTGGTAACTAAGGGTGACAGTCATCGTTGGCATGGTGTGCGCGATGTCAATGAGCTTGTGGCGATAGTGTTTTCAGGATTGTCGGCCCTGGTCATCGAGGGGGTGACGGGCGAGGGTGAGGTCATCCGGGTGTCGGCACGGACCCGGGATGATCCGGTGCCGTGTCCCGCATGCGGGACGCGAACAGCGCGGGTGCACGGGTTTCATAGGCGGATGCTCACTGACGTGCCGGTGGACGGGCGGCGGATCGCCGTCTCGGTGCGGGTCCGCCGCCTGGTGTGCCCGGTTCTCGACTGCCCGCGGCAGACATTCCGCGAGCAGGTTCCCGGCGTCGTGGAGCGCTACCAGCGCCGCACCAACCGCCTGACCAGCCAACTGGGCTCGGTAGTGCGGGAGTTAGCGGGCCGGGCGGGCGCCCGCCTCTCCCTCGTTCTGGCCTGCGGGATCTCCCGCTCGACCGCCCTGCGCATACTCATGTGCCAGGTGGTGGCACCGCTGCGCGTCCCGCGCGTGCCCGGCGTCGACGACTTCGCACTCAAACGCCGGCACCGCTACGCCACCGTGATCATCGACGCAGAGACCGGCGAGCGGATCGACGTCCTGCCCGACCGCAGCCCAGACCCTGACCACGTGGCTGCGCGAGCACCCCGGGGCCCAGTACGTCTGCCGCGACGGCTCCGCCACCTACGCCGAAGCGATTCGCCAAGCCCTGCCCGAAGCGGTGCAGGTCAGCGACCGGTGGCATCTCTGGTCCAATCTGTGCGGCAAGGTCCTGGCCGAAGTCCGCTCCCACGCCGCCTGCTGGGCCACTGCTGTGAACCCCACCCGACCCGGGGGCGTGCGCGAGCAGACCACCCGCGAGCGCTGGCAGCGGGTCCACCACCTGCTCGACCAGGGCGTCGGCCTCCTCGAATGCGCCCGCCGCCTCGACGTCGCCCTGAACACCGTCAAGCGGTATGCCCGGATGAAGGAGCCCACCGGCGACCGCCGCGCACCCCGCTACAAGCCCACACTCGTCGACCCCTACCGCGACCACCTGCGCCGGCGCCGGAGCGAAGACCCCCCCGTGCCCGTCACTCACCTCCTGCGCGAGATCAAGGATCTGGGCTACACCGGCAGCGCCAACCTCCTGGTCCGTTACCTCACCCAGGGCCGCGCCGAGGGCGACAAGCCGGTCACCACCCCGCAGCGTTTCGCCCGGCTCCTGCTCACCCGCCCCGAGAACCTGCGCGACAAGGACACCGCACTACTGCGGGAACTCACCGCAGCCTGCGTCGAGATGCACGAACTCAGCTGCCTCACCGGTGAGTTCGCTCAGCTACTGACTCCAGCGGAGGGCAACGACGCCAAACTCACCGACTGGATCACCAGGGCGCGCATCGTCGACCTGCCCCACCTGCACTCCTTCGCGAACGGCCTCGAACTCGACCGCGCCGCCGTCGACGCCGGCCTCACCCGCCCCTACCACAACGGCCGCACCGAGGGCGTCAACACCCGAACCAAACGGATCATGAGACAGATGCACGGCCGAGCCGGGTTCCCCCTGCTCCGCACCGCATCCTCCTCCAATGACTACTACGCAGCGTTACCACCGATTACGGGCCAGAGCCGTTCGTTTGACAGACCCCTACGGCGCCTGCGCGACGAGTCGATATCGGTGCGGAGCTGGTCGGGGTGCGACTGCGGTTCCACGGGCAAGATGGCTCCTTGAGGCTGGCCTGAGCCTGATAGCGGCAGCGGCTCGCGCTCTGCTCTGGCCGAATTCCAAACGTCCTTGACACCCGCCCTGTGCCACCGCCAAGAGTCACCGGACGAGCCACAGCCATGGTCGTGAGAATCGCCGCTTTGGCCAACCGGCGATCCCCCGCTATGTTGCCGCGCTGCTCCGGCCACCCGGATTCACGGAGCTGTGGGCGCCTGCTCCTTTGGGCGGGATACGAGGGGCCTGGGCCGGCGGACCCTTGGAGGCGCGTGGTCCGACTTGCGGCCGAGCGCCTTCGCTCCTGACTGCCGTCCAGACGTCCGCGTGACGGTGGTCACGGACGCCCTTCGGGGGTGCTGCGTAGGCTTGGGTCGTCGCCATGATGGGGTCCGCGAGAGAGGGCGAAGTCCTCCCTCTGTCACCTGACGAGGCGTCAGAGAAGTCAGCAAGTGGTCAGCATGAGTCCTGAAAAACCCGGGGAAAGCTGCCCGAACATGCGACTCGTTGTAGGGTGTCGAAACAGCCCTTGACCTGCAAAAACGCAGGCAGGGAGCCTACTTGTGGGAGTGCCCCGATGTTGCGTACAATGTTCAAGTCCAAGATCCACCGCGCCACCGTGACCCAGGCCGACCTGCACTACGTCGGTTCCGTGACCATCGATGCCGATCTGCTGGACGCCGCCGATCTGCTGCCCGGTGAGCTGGTGCACATCGTGGACGTCACCAACGGCGCCCGGCTGGAGACGTACGTCATCGAAGGCGAGCGGGGTTCCGGCGTGATCGGGATCAACGGGGCGGCTGCCCATCTGGTCCACCCCGGTGACCTGGTGATTCTCATCAGCTACGCCCAGTTCACCGACGCCGAGGCACGGTCGCTGCGGCCCCGGGTCGTGCACGTGGACGGCGACAATCGTATCGTCGCCCTGGGTGCCGACGCGTCCGAGCCGGTACCGGGCTCGGACCAGGAACGCAGCCCTCAGGCCGTGTCCGCCTGACCCACCGATCCTGCGGGAACGAGGAGCGTGGCCGTGACTGACATCGAGATCCGTGACGACCGGGCGGCCGGCCGGCTGGAGGCGGTCGCGGCCGGAGAGGTCGTCGGCCGCGCCGAGTACTTCTTCCTCGACGCTCCCGAGCGGGCCCTCGTCCCCGTCCACACGATCGTCGAGCCGGCCCACGAGGGCCAGGGCATCGCCGGTTCCCTGACCCGTGAGCTGTACGACCTCGCGCGGCGGGAGGGTGCCCCGGTCGCCCCGCTGTGCCCGTACGTCGTGAAGTGGGCCGAGCGCCACCCGGACGAGGCGCCCGCGGCCGATCCGGAGCTGCTGCGCGCGGCGAAGGAGTGGCTCGTGGCCCATCCCGGGCTGTTCTGAGCGTGGGGAACGAAGAGACCTCCTGGGAACGGGAACGGGAACGGGCGTGCTGGCGCTGGTGCACACCTCGCCCGTTCACGTGCCGGTCTTCGAGGCGCTGCGTGACGAGGCACATCCCGGCCTGGAACTGCGGCATCACGTCGATACCGGGCTCCTGGAGTGGGCGCGGCGTGAAGGACCCGAGGCGGTGACCGACGCCGTCGCGGCGGTGCTGAGGCAGGCGGTCGCGGAAGGGGCGCACGCCGTACTGTGCACCTGCTCGACCGTCGGGGGCGTCGCCGAGGCGGCCGCCGCCCGGGTCGGAGTGCCGGTGCTGCGCGTCGACCGGCCGATGGCCGCCGCCGCGGTGGCCGCCGGTCCGCGCGTCCTCGTCCTCGCCGCCCTGGAGAGCCCGCTCGCTCCGACGGTGGCACTGATCGAGGAGGAGGCGCGGCGCGCGGACCGTCCCGTGGAGGTGCGGCCCCGGCGGGTGGACGGCGCGTGGCGGCGGTTCGAAGCCGGTGACACCGTGGGCTACCTGCGACGGGTGACCGAGGTGGCCGACTCCGTGACCGGCGCGGACGCGATCGTCCTGGCCCGGGCCTCCATGGCGCCGCCCAGGCAGTCTACGAGGGCCCGGGTCCCCGTGCTGGCCAGCCCCGCTCCGGGGCTGGCCGCGGGGGCGGCGGCGGCGGGGGCGGCGGCGGTGGCGCTGCGCCTGGGCCACCTGGGCCCGCAGGTTCATGCGGGGGAGTGAGTGGGGGAGGCGGCCGTCGGGTAGGCGGGGGACAAGTCCAGAGCCGACGTCGACCGATGGCCGGAGGACAGCGCCATGACGAACCCCTATCCGGATCCCGTTCCACCCGGGCCCACACCGGGACCCGCACCCGGTCCGGACCCGGAGCCGGTGTCGCCACCGGCTCCCGGCCCACAGCCGGCCCCTCCGCCTCCGCCCCCGGGCCCCGGTCCGGAACCCACACCGCAGCCTCCGGGACCCGGCCCGCAGCCGACCCCTCCGCCGCCCGGTCCCGGCCCGCAGCCACCGCCCGAGCCTCCCGGTCCTCCCGGGCCCGCGCCGTCACCGATCCCGCCGGGGCCCGAGCCCGTGCCCAACCCTGAACCGGGACCACCGCTCACCTGAGCCACGGCCTGCCTGAGCCACGGGGCCCGCCCGGGGGACGGGCCCGCCCGAACGAGGAACGTGCGTGGAGGGCAGAGGGAGGCGGAGGGCGCATCCCGCCGACAGCCGCCCGCCGCCTCCGCCGGCCTCACCGCTCCGCCGGCCTCACCGCTCCGGCGACCCCATCACCCCCCCGAAGGTCCCGGACTACGCGGTCACCTCCGACCGGTCGCCGCCCCACAGCGTGTGGAACGCGCCGTCCCGGTCCGTCCTGCGGTACGTGTGCGCCCCGAAGTAGTCCCGCTGTCCCTGGGTCAGCGCGGCCGGGAGCCGCTCGGCGCGCAGGGCGTCGTAGTAGGCGAGGGCGGCGGCGAAGCCCGGCGTCGGTACGCCCTGCCGGGTCGCGGCGACCAGGACCTCGCGCCAGTCGTCCTGCGCGGCGGCGATCTCCTGGGCGAAGGTCTCGTCCGACAGCAGGCTCGGCAGGTCCGGGCGGGCGTCGTACGCGGCGCGGATGCGGTCCAGGAAGGCCGCGCGGATGATGCAGCCGCCGCGCCAGATCGAGGAGACCGCGCCCAGGTCGATGTCCCAGCCGTACTCCTCACTGCCCGCGGCGATCTCGTGGAAGCCCTGCGTGTACGACACGATCTTCGACGCGTACAGCGCCTGCTCGACGCGGTCGGCGAAGTCGGCCGCCTCCGACTCGCCGAGCGGCGACGCCTTCGGGCCCGTCAGTCCCCGCGAGGCGTCGCGCAGCGCCGCGTGCCCGGACAGGGAACGGGCGAAGACGGCCTCCGCGATACCCGACACCGGCACGCCCAGGTCGAGGGCGATCTGCACCGTCCAGCGGCCCGTGCCCTTCTGCTCCGCCTGGTCGACCACCACGTCCACGAACGGCTTGCCCGTCGCCGCGTCCACGTGCGACAGCACCTCCGCCGTGATCTCGATCAGGTACGAGTCCAGGCGGCCGGTGTTCCAGGTGCGGAAGATCTCGGCGATCTGCGCGGGGGAGTATCCGGCCACGTCGCGCAGCAACTGGTACGCCTCGCCGATCAGCTGCATGTCGGCGTACTCGATGCCGTTGTGCACCATCTTCACGAAGTGTCCGGCGCCGTCGGGACCCACGTGCGTCACACAGGGTGCCCCGTCCGCCGCCTTGGCCGAGATCTTCTCCAGCATCGGACCGAGTGACTCGTACGACTCCTTCGAGCCGCCCGGCATGATGCTCGGGCCGTGCAGCGCGCCCTCCTCTCCGCCGGAGATGCCGGTGCCGACGAAGTGGATGCCCTGCTCGCGCAGTTCGCGTTCCCGGCGCCGGGTGTCCGCGAAGTGCGCGTTGCCCCCGTCGATGATCATGTCTCCGGACTCGAGCAGCGGGGCGAACTCCCGGATCACCGCGTCGGTCGGGTCACCGGCCTTCACCATGATCACCAGGCGTCGCGGGCGCTCCAGTGCCGCCACGAACTCCTTGGCGGTCCCGGTCGCGACGAAGTCCCCCTCGCTGCCGAACTCTGCCACCAGTGCGTCCGTGCGCGACGCGGTCCGGTTGTGCACCGCGACGGTGTAGCCGTTGCGGGCGAAGTTGCGGGCGAGGTTGCGGCCCATGACCGCGAGACCCGTGACGCCGATCTGCGCTGTAGTGCTCATTGGGTTGGCTCCTAGTGGCCTTGGTGTCTGTCGTGCCCTGTGACTGTGGTGCCTTGTATTGACTGTGGTGCCTTGTATCCGTATCGCCGGTGCCGGTCCCGCCAGTATTGCCGGTTTCGCCCTTCGGCCATGCTGACGTGCCGGTACGCCGGTCACACTTTTCGCTTCGCCGCACTCCGGTACGGGCGGACGGTGCCGGGTGCCTCAGCGGGCGGCGTACATCGGGCCGACGGCCGCCCGTTCCCGGCCACCAGGCATGCCCAACCGGCCGGTTGCCGTCTTGTCATGGCCTGTTCGCGGCGCTTACTTTTGCCCCTCCTGACGCAATGTCGAGGGGGACCTCCATGGCCGTACGCGGCCGGCACCGCCGGTATCAGCCGAACAGGATCAACCGCGCCTCGCTGACCGTCACCGCGGGGGGAGCGGGCCTGGCCCTGCCACTCATCGGTACCGGCACGGCGCACGCGGCCGACGTGGCGACCTGGGACAAGGTCGCCACCTGCGAGTCCACCGGCGACTGGGACATCAACACCGGCAACGGCTACTACGGCGGGCTGCAGTTCACCCGGTCCACCTGGGAGGCGTTCGGCGGCACCCGGTACGCGCCGCGTGCCGACCTGGCCACCAAGGACCAGCAGATCGTCGTCGCCGAGCAGGTGCTCGACGGGCAGGGCCCCGGAGCCTGGCCCGTGTGCTCGCAGCGGGCCGGACTGACCCGGGGTGGCGACACACCCGACATCCGGCCGGCCGGGGGAGCGGGACGCGAGAAGACGCGCGAGAAGTCCACCGACAAGCCTGCTGACGGGCCCGCACGCGAGTCCGCGCAGCAGTCCGGCTCGGTGAAGGACGTCCAGCCCCAGACCACACCGCAGTCCCGGGCGGGCAGGGCCCGGATGTACACGGTGGTCACCGGCGACACACTCTCCGGCATCGCCGACGCCCACCGGGTCCGTGGCGGCTGGCAGCGCCTGTACGAGGCCAACCGCGGCGCGATCGGCTCCGACCCCGACCTGATCCTGCCCGGCCAGCACCTGGCTATGCGCGGCGAGGGAGCCACCACGGCGTCCGGCACCGGGTCGAGCACGACCCAGCCGCGGCAGGAGCGACAGAAACAGGACACCCGGCAGAAGGAACCCGAGCAGCACAAGAAGCCGGAGCAGCACAAGAAGCCCGAGCAGCACAAGGAGCAGGAGCGGCAGCACGAGGAGCAGGAGCGGCAGAAGGCGCCGAAGAAGTCGTCCCCCGACAGCGGCAGGGCCAAGGCCGGTGCCAAGTCCGGCAAGGCGACCACCCGCCAAGCCGTCGTGGCCCCCGTCGACGCCGGGACCGGCACGCCGTACCACCAGGCGGGCTCCTCCTGGTCGAAGGGCTACCACACCGGTGTCGACTTCCCCGTCCCCACCGGCACCTCCGTCAAGTCCGTCTCGGCCGGCCGGGTCGTCAGCGCGGGCTGGGGCGGCTCGTACGGCTACCAGGTGGTGGTCCGGCACGGCGACGGCCGCTACTCCCAGTACGCGCACCTCTCGGCGATCTCCGTCAAGGCCGGCCAGCAAGTGGGTGTCGGTCAGCGCCTCGGCCGCTCCGGCTCCACGGGCAACGTCACGGGCCCGCATCTGCACTTCGAGGTGCGGACGGGGCCCGGCTTCGGTTCGGACGTCGACCCGGTGGCGTATCTGCGGGCCGGCGGAGTCAGGATCTGATCCGGACCCGTCGACGGCCGAGCATGGGCGGCGGGACGAACGGACCGCCGTAGAAGGGGCCGTAGGAGAGCGTCGTGTCGTCGCTCTCCGCCGGTGTCCGGGCGTCGTACGCCTCCTCGGCCGGGGCGGGGCCCGGAACCGGCGGCGCCACCGGGGAGGGCACGAAGATTCTGCTGCCGGACAGCCGGCGCACCGGAGCCGCCGCGGCGCCGCGCTGCCCCCGTTTCCCCCCGCCCCGGACCAGCGCCTCCCCGGCCGGCAGGGCCACCGGAGCCGCCCCGACGGGCACCAGCCCGGCCGGCGTCGCGACGGCTGCCTCCTCGGCCGCCCCGGCCGCCGGAAGGGCCACGGCGTCCGCCGCGCGAGGCGTGGCCGCGCCGGTGCCCTCCCGCGCGATCCGCTCCGTCGTCAGGAGGATCAGACCGCCGGCGGCCACCACACCGCAGCTCAGCGCGAGCGCGGTGCCGGTCGTGCCGTGGCGGAACGTCTCGCCGAACATCGTGATGCCGACCACGGCGGCCACCACCGGGTTCACGACCGTCAGTGTGGCCAGCGGCGCCGCGAGACCGGCGCCCCGGTAGGAGGCCTGCGACAGCACCATGCCGGCCGTGGCGAGTACGCCGATCACGGCCAGCGACGGCAGGTCGGCGGCGGACACCCCGCCGGTCCAGTCGACCGCCACCGTCTTGGTGAAGACCGAGGACATGCCGAAGGCTATGCCGGACGCGGTCGCCAGCAGGATGCTGCGGACCGCCGGGTGCCGGTGCGCGGCCCGGCCGGCGATCATCAGTCCCACGATCACACCCCCGGTGACCAGCGCCGCCCCGACCCGCTGCGCCGTGTCCAGGGACTGTGCGTCGGACGCGCCGACCAGGGACAGCAGACCGGCGAGACCGACCGTCGCCATCAGCGCGCCCCGCCAGGCCGTGGCACCGGCCTTGCGGCCCACGAAGAACGCCGCCATGGGCAGCGCGAACACGATGGTGAGCGCTCCCAGCGGCTGCACCAGACTCAGCGGACCGAGGGCCAGGGCGACGACGTGCAGCAGACCGCCGAGGCCGTTGAGCCCGACCGCCGCCCACCAGGCGGGCCGGCGCAGCGGAGCGTACTGAACACCCGGGGACGACGACGCGACCTGCTCCTGCACGATCGCTCCGCCCGCGTACGCCACGGCGGAGACGAGCGACAGCAGCACGGACAACGCGAGGGCGCTCATCGGCTGCTCCTCTGCGTGAGGCGGGGGCTGTGGGCCCGGCGCGGCGAACGGTCGTCATCCATGGACAACACGATGCCGTCTCAGGGTCTTCCCGTCGTCGTCCCTGAGCATTCTTCGAGTCCTACTACCGATGGAGTACGACGGCGCCGCCGTCCTCCCCAGGGTGGGCGATTTCCGGCTCCGACCCCTGGCCCGGCCCCTCAGGGGCCTTGATACTACTGCTCTCCGTGGATCTCGACCCCGCCCTCGCCTCGCTCCGCCCGCTCGGCGGCTTCTTCGTCCTGCACGGCGCGCGGCCGTCGCCGCCCCGGTCGCCCGCCGCCTTCGCACCCCTCGCGCACGCCTACGCGTCCCCGTACGCGCACACGGCGCCGGACGTTCAAGTCCCGGCCGGGCAGGACCCGCTGGGCTTCCGCGTCCGGAAGGTCGCCGCCGCGCTCGGTGCCGCCGAGACCCGCGTCGCCGCCTCAGTGGCCCAGCAGGGGCTCGCGGCCCGTCTGTGGTCGGTGACGCTGGCCTGCGCCGCCCTCTACGGCCGTGTCCCCGACCTCGACCCGGGCCTGCTGCGCTGGGACCCCGACGCCACCGCCCCCGACGACCTGTGGCTCGGCGAGGTGCGCACACTGACGGACGACACCGAGACCGCCGCGGACGTCGTGCTCACCGCCCACCTGGCGCCCCTGACCGCGGCCGTGCACACCCGGTACGGCGTCGCGACCGGCCTGCTGTGGGGCAACGCGGCCTCCGCCCTGGCCGGTGCCGGCCGGGAACTGGACCGCTGGGCCCGCCGCGACGGCCGCGAGGAAACCGCCGCCCGCGTCCGGACGCTGACCGCCTCCCTGCTCGCCCACCCGCTGCTGGCCGGCACCGGTGCCCTCGCCGGCACCTCCTTCCGGCGTCGCAGCTGCTGCCTCTACTACCGGGTACCGGGTGGCGGGGTCTGCGGCGACTGCTGCTTCTCCCGGCCGCCGGGGCCCCCGCGCTCTTCCCCAGGCGCCCCGTGTGGGTGACCATGAGAGAACCAGCCACGGAGACGGGAGGTACCGGGTGCGCGTGGGACTGCTGACCCGTGAGTTCCCGCCGGACGTGTACGGCGGGGCCGGTGTGCACGTCGAGTTCCTCGCCCGGGAGCTCGCCCGCCTCGTCGACCTGGACGTGCACTGCTGGGGCGAGGGCCGTGCCGACGGCGTGCTGCGGCACCGCCCCTGGTCCGCGCTCGACGGAGCCAACGACGCGCTGCGCACCTTCTCCGTGGACCTCGCCATGACCGCCGGCCTGGAGGACCGCGAACTGGTCCACTCCCACACCTGGTACGCCAACCTCGGCGGCCATCTCGCCAAGCTCCTGCACGGCGTCCCGCACGTGCTGACCGCCCACTCCCTGGAGCCCCTGCGCCCCTGGAAGGCCGAACAGCTCGGGGGCGGCTACGCGCTGTCGAGCTGGGCCGAGCGCACCGCGGTCGAGGCGGCCGACGCGGTGATCGCCGTGTCCGGCGCCATGCGCGAGGACATCCTCGGCTGCTACCCGGCCATCGAAGCCTCCCGGGTCCACGTCGTGCACAACGGCATCGACACCGGGCTCTACCGGCCCGACCACGGCACCGGGGCGCTGGACCGGATCGGTCTGGACCGCTCCCGCCCGTACGTCCTGTTCGTCGGCCGCATCACCCGTCAGAAGGGCGTGCCTCACCTGCTGCGCGCCGTACGGGACATCGACCCGGCCGCGCAGGTCGTGCTGTGCGCGGGAGCCCCGGACACGCCCGAGATCGACCGGGAGTTCCGCGCCCTCTTCGCCGAGCTGAGCCGCGCCCGTGAGGGAGTGCACTGGATCCCGCGCATGCTGCCGCGCCCGGAGGTGATCCAGCTCCTGACCCACGCCGCCGTCTTCGTCTGCCCCTCCGTGTACGAGCCCCTCGGCATCGTCAACCTGGAGGCGATGGCCTGCGGCACCCCCGTGGTGGCATCCCGGGTCGGCGGCATCCCCGAGGTCGTGGCCGACGGCGAAACGGGGGTACTCGTGACCAGAGACGGTGGAGGCGGTGACGGGGACGACGAGTTCGAGGCGGGCCTGACGCGCGCACTGGACTCCGTTCTCGGCGACCCGCGGGCCGCCCGGCGGATGGGAGAGGCGGGCCGGGAGCGCGCGGTGGAGGAGTTCGGCTGGGACGCGGTCGCGCGCCGCACGGTCCGGCTCTACGAGGAGATCGTCAAGCAGGCCTGAACGCCGCCCCGCACCGGGGCGGCCGAGGACGAGGGTGAGGGGAGCGGCCATGCGTCGTGGAGGTCCTTCGGTGCTCGGCATCGTGCTGGCGGGCGGAGAGGGCAAACGCCTGATGCCCCTGACCGCGGACCGAGCCAAACCCGCGGTCACCTTCGGCGGCACCTACCGGCTCGTCGACTTCGTGCTGTCCAACCTGGTCAACGGCGACATCCTGCGGATCTGCGTCCTCACCCAGTACAAGTCGCACTCCCTGGACCGGCACATCACCACCACCTGGCGGATGTCCAGCCTGCTCGGCAACTACGTCACGCCCGTCCCCGCCCAGCAGCGTCTCGGCCCGCGCTGGTACCTGGGCAGTGCCGACGCGATCCTGCAGTCCCTGAACCTGGTCTACGACGAACAGCCCGAGTACGTAGCGGTCTTCGGCGCCGACCACGTGTACCGGATGGACCCGCGCCAGATGCTCGCCGAGCACGTCGAGTCCGGCGCGGGCGTCACCGTCGCCGGGATACGCGTCCCGCGCGCCGAGTCGCCGTCCTTCGGTGTGATCACGCCGGGCTCGGACGGGCAGACCGTCACCGGCTTCCTGGAGAAGCCCGCCGACCCTCCCGGTCTCGCCGACGACCCCGGATGCGTCTTCGCCTCGATGGGCAACTACGTCTTCACCACCAAGGCTCTCATCGAGGCCCTGCACCGGGACGCCGAGGACGAGGAGTCCGTGCACGACATGGGCGGCTCGATCCTGCCCCAGCTCACCGACCGGGGCGAGGCAGCGCTGTACGACTTCAGTGCCAACCACGTGCCGGGGGAGACCACCCGGGACCAGGGCTACTGGCGGGACGTGGGCACGCTGGACGCCTACTACGAAGCGCACATGGACCTGATCGCCGAGCGGCCCGCCTTCAACCTCTACAACCGGGACTGGCCGATCTACACCCACACCGCCCAGCTCTCACCCGCCCGCTTCAACGCCGGCGGCATCGCCAGCGAGTCGATCATCAGCGCGGGCTGTCTGATCCGGGGGCAGGTCACCCGGTCCGTGCTCTCGCCGGGCGTGGTGGTCGACCCCGGGGCGGTGGTGCAGGGCTCGGTGCTCCACGACAACGTGCGCATCGGCCGGGGCGCGGTGGTGCGCGGGGCGGTACTGGACAAGAACGTGGACGTGCCGCCGGGCGCGACGATCGGCGTCAACCCGCAGCGGGACGCCGAGTTGTACACCGTCTCCAAGGGAGGCGTGATCGCGCTGGGCAAGGGGCAGCGGGTCCCCTGACGGACAGGCGACGGCCCCGGGCCGCGTGAGGTGCGCGTTGCGCCCGGGGCGTTGTCATGTCCCTGGACGTCAAGCGGAATCCGTGTTGTCATGCCTCTGCACATCCGCCGTTACATCGATGTATGACATCGATGTCCTGAGCCATCAGCCACCACCCGTTCCCGAGGAGAGGGTCAGTGCGCACCAAACGACTCAGAGACAGACTCGCGCTGCTGCTCGCCGCCGCACTCGGCGTCGCGGGACTCGCCGCCGTCCCGGCCGCGAACGCGGCCGACGACAACGACAGCGGGGAGATCCACGGCCTGAAGGGCGAGTACTACACCCAGTCCGCCCCCGGCGCCTTCGACTTCCACGAACTCAAGGCGACCGGCTTCGACCCGCAGGTCGACTTCAACACCCTGGAGCCGCGACTCGCCTTCGCCACCGGACAGTCGGACGACGTGAACGTCCGCTGGACCGGCGAGCTGGTACCGGAGAAGACCGGCGCCCACACCTTCTCGGTCATCGGCGACAACGGCTTCCGCCTCTGGGTCGGAGGACAGCTCGCCATCGACCACTGGGTCGACGACTGGGACCGCGAACAGACCGCCCAGCCCGTCGAGCTGACGGCCGGTCAGTCCTACGACATCAAGCTGGAGTACTTCGAGCACTACGGAGGCTCCAACCTCCACCTGCGCTGGACGGAGCCCGGCGGCAGCAAGGAGGCGATCCCGCAGTCGGCCTTCCGTCTGCCCGACGGCTACGACTACGACGGCGCGACGGCGACCACGGTCCAGCCCAGCGGCCGCACCCTCAGGCTCGACTTCGCGAGCCCCCTCGCCGCGGCCCCGGCCGGCCTCACCGACCACCTCGAAGCGGTGATCGGCGGCGCCAAGTGGCCCCTGGGCGAGACCGAGGTCGACCCCGCCGACCCGAGCGCCCTGCTCGTCGCCCTCGACGAACCCGTCGTCGGCAACAAGAACGGCGACGCGCCCGGCACCGCCGACGTCCGCTACGACGGGCAAGGCGGCCTCACCGACGCCGAAGGCAACGTTGTCAACGCCTTCTGGAGCAGCGGCGGCAACGAGTCCACCTACCAGCTGCGCACCGACTGGGCCGACGAGGTGGGCCCGGACAACGCCCTGCCGGAGTACCCGCGCCCGCAGCTGACGCGTGACGACTGGCTGAACCTCAACGGCCGCTGGCAGTTCGCCGCCGCCGAGGCCGGCGAGCAGCCGCCGGTCGGCAGGAACCTGGGGGAGCGCATCCTGGTCCCGTACCCGGTGGAGTCCCAGCTCTCCGGTCTGCAGCGGCACGAGGACCGCATGTGGTACCGCCGTACCTTCACGGTGCCGCGCGACTGGCACATCGGCTCCGGCAGGCGGCTGAAGCTCAACTTCGGCGCCGTCGACTGGCAGTCCGAGGTGTACGTCAACGGCACGAAGGTCGCCGACCACAAGGGCGGTTACGACAAGTTCGGCGCCGACATCACCGACGCCCTCAAGCCGGGCCGCACCCAGGAGCTGATCGTCGGCGTCTACGACCCGACCGACGCGGCGAACGGCGAGAACCCGCCGCTCGGCAAGCAGCGCCTGGACCCGAGCGGCATCTGGTACACGCCCAGCTCCGGCATCTGGCAGACGGTCTGGATGGAGCCGGTCGCCCGGGACCACGCCGACTCCCTCAAGCTCACCCCGCACGTCGACGGGGCGGCGAGCACCCTGACCGTCGAGCCGAAGGGCGTGCGCGACGGTGTACGGATCAGGGCCACGGCGTACGCCGGGCACCGCAAGGTCGCCACGGTGAGTGGACGCACCGGCGAGCCGCTGACCCTGAAGATCCGCGACCCGCACCTGTGGTCGCCGCACGACCCGTTCCTGTACGACCTGAAGGTCACCGTCGGACACGACCGCGTCGAGAGCTACTTCGGGATGCGCTCCATCGCCGTCGAGAAGGTCGACGGCGTGCCGCGCACCATGCTCAACGGTGCGCCCGTCTTCATGATGGCCACCCTCGACCAGGGCTTCTGGCCGGACGGACTGCACACCGCCCCCACCGACGAGGCCCTCGCGTACGACCTCAGGCTGCACAAGCAGCTCGGCTTCAACTCGGTGCGCAAGCACATCAAGGTCGAGCCCGACCGCTGGTTCTACTGGGCCGACAGGCTGGGCCTGATGGTGTGGCAGGACATGCCCGCGATGACCGCCGGGAAGAACCCGTCCACCGCCGCCCGCGCCGAGTACGAGCGCGAGATGAAGGAGATGATCGACGAACACATCAGCCACCCGTCGATCATCATGTGGGTGACCTTCAACGAGGGCTGGGGCCAGTACGACGTCGGCCGCGTCGCCGCGCAGGCCAAGGCCTGGGACCCGAGCCGCCTGGTCAACAACATGTCCGGCCTGAACCTCGGGGCCGACGGCGGCGCCGGCGACATCATGGACGAGCACGGCTATCCGAGCCCCGCCCTGCCGCCCTCCCCGGACGGCGAACGCGCCCTGGTCACCGGCGAGTACGGCGGCCTCGGCCTCGCGGTGCCCGGCCACGCCTGGTCCGTGCAGCAGTCGTACGTCGACGTCGACCCCCAGACGTACACGGACGGCTACCTCACCAAGCTCGACGAGGTGCGCGCCCTGGTCTGCCGGGGCAGCAACGGCGCGGTCTACACCCAGATCTCGGACGTCGAGGGCGAGCTGAACGGCCTGACGACCTACGACCGCAAGGTCCTCAAGCCGGACGCCGGCCGGGTGAAGGCCGCCCAGGAGGCGCTCATCCACGACGCGTCCCAGCCCACCCCGGCGGGATGCACCGGCTGACCACCCGTACGAGGAACCGCACGACACAGCAGACCTTCCGGAGGTCACCGCACATGAGAGGCACCCGGCGTCTGCGCCTGTGCGTGGCCGGGGTGGTGGCAGCGTCCGCGCTGCTCACCGCCCCGGCGGCGCAGGCCGCCCCGACGACCGCCCAGCACCTGACCGGCTTCGTGAACCCCTTCATCGGGACGGAGAACGAGGGCAACACCTACCCCGGCGCGGCCGTGCCCTTCGGCATGGTGCAGTTCTCGCCGGACACCGGCCACAACACCGGCTACGACCACTCCGACACCCACATCCGCGGCTTCTCCCTGGTCCACCTCTCCGGGGTCGGCTGCGGCCTCGGCGGCGACCTGCCGGTGCTGCCGACCACTGGCGACGTCACCGAGACGGACTACGCGAAGTACGCCGCCTCCTTCAGCCACGACGACGAGGAGGCGAGCCCCGGCTACTACCGGGTCGGCCTCGGCTCCGGCATCGACGCGGAACTGACCGCCACCGCACGCACCGGAGTGCAGCGCTACACCTTCCCGGCCACCGACAAGGCCAACGTCCTGCTCAACGCGGGCCAGTCGCTGCACCGCGGCCTCGGCACCCAGGTCGAGGTCCTCGACAGCCGCACCGTGCGCACCGCGATCACCGGCAGCGGCTTCTGCCAGGACACCGAGCCCTACACCGTCTACACGATCACCCGCTTCGACCGGCCCTTCGCCTCCTACGGCACCTGGGACGACGGCACGGTGACCGCGGGCGCGAAGACCGGCGGCGACGGCGCCTACGTCCGCTTCGACACCACCGAGGACCGCACCGTCGAGGCCACCACCGCCCTGTCCTACGTGGACGCGCGCGGCGCCGCGCTCAACCTCCGCGCAGAGGGCGGGCACTCCTTCGACTCCGTGCGCCACGGCGCACAGCGCACCTGGGAGCGGCGGCTGGACGACATCCGGGTCCGGGGCGGCGACGACACCCTGCGCCGGACCTTCTACTCGTCCCTGTACCGGTCGTTCCTCGCGCCCAACGTCGGCAGCGACGTCGACGGCCGCTACACCGGCTGGGACCAGGAGGTCCACCGGGCCAAGGGCTTCACGTACTACCAGAACTGGTCCCTGTGGGACACCTACCGCACCCAGTCCCAGCTCCTCGCCCTGCTCGCGCCCCGCGAGGCCCGCGACATGGCGATCTCCGTCATCAAGATCGACGAGGAGAGCGGCTGGCTGCCCAAGTGGGGCTACGGCACCGTCGAGACCAACATCATGACGGGTGACCCCGTGACGCCCTTCCTCACCAACGCCTACCAGCAGGGCCTGCTGCACGGCTGGGAGGAGCGGGCCTACCGGGCGCTGCGGAAGAACGCCGACGGGGTTCCGCCCGCCGACTCGCCGGCCGTCGGCCGGGAGGCCAACCGCGAGTACCTCGCCGACGGCTTCGCCCCCTACGTCAAGGGCCGCCCGCACGCCAAGCCCGGCGACTCCGACTACGACCACGGCGCCTCCGCCACCCTGGAGTACGCCCTGTCCGACGCCATGCTCTCCCGCATGGCCCGCGACCTCGGCCACGACCGGGACGCGAAACGGTACGCCGAACGCGCCCAGAGCTACCGCAACGTCTTCGACCCCTCGACCGGCTTCTTCCGCGCCCGCGACGCGGAGGGCGCTTTCACCGGACCGGCCGACCCGGCGCAGAGCGAGGGCTTCCACGAGGGCACGTCCTGGCAGTACCAGTGGCTGGTGCCGCAGGACCTGCCCGGCATGATCGACCTCATCGGCGGCACCGGGGCCGCGAACGACCGGCTGGACTCCTTCTTCGCCTACGACCAGCTCCTGGAGGACCCGGCGAAGACGGCCCGCGAGGTATGGGTGAACGGCCCGTACGACTACTACAACGCCGACAAGTACAACCCGCAGAACGAACCCGACCTCATCGCCCCGTACACCTACCTGTCGACCGGGCAGCCCTGGAAGACGACCGACGTGGTGCACGCGGCGCTCACCCTGTTCACGGACACGCCGACCGGCATGACCGGCAACGACGACCTCGGGACCATGTCCGCCTGGAACGTGCTGTCCTCGATCGGGATCTTCCCGATCCAGCCGGGACACGACACCTGGGGCCTGTCCACGCCGGTCTTCGACCGCGTCGACCTCACCCTCGACCGCCGCTACTACCCGCGCGGCGCACTCACGGTCTCGGCGCCGGGCACCACGGACACCGACCGGTACATCCAGTCGGCCCGTACCGACGGCTCGGCCTACGCCCGCACCTGGCTGACGACCGACGCCCTGCGTTCCGTCCGGTCGCTCACGTTCACGGTCGGCCCGCAGCCGTCCGGGTGGGGTACCGCGGCAGAGGCGGTACCGCCGCCGCTGACGTGAGCTGACGTGAGCACAGACGCCCCATGAGCGACAGCAGTCCCGCCCCTACCGAAAGGGGCGGGACTTCGATCTCTTGTTAACTGTGCGTAGCCTGATCATACTTGACCGTAATCGGCGGAAGGCGATTGACTGCTTGTCCATCCGTCGCCCACGCGTCGTCCCTGCGTCGTCCTTGCGAGGCAAGCCCGTGACTCCCGATCCGCTCGCTCCCCTCGACCTGGCGTTCTGGAACATCGAGTCCCCCGAGCACCCCATGCACCTGGGCGCGCTCGGTGTGTTCGAGGCCGGCTCGCCCACCGCGGGTGCCCACGCGGCGGACCTCCTCGCGGCCCGTGCCCCCGCGGTGCCCGGACTGCGGATGCGGATCCGGGACACCTGGCAGCCGCCGCTGGCCCTGCGCCGGCCGTTCGCGTTCGGGGGCGCCACCCGCGAGCCCGACCCCCGCTTCGACCCGCTCGACCACGTGCGGCTGCACGCCCCGACCACGGACTTCCACGCCCGGGCCGGACGCCTCATGGAACGCCCCCTCGATCGCGGGCGGCCGCCGTGGGAGGCGCACGTGCTGCCGGGCGCGGACGGCGGGTCCTTCGCCGTGCTGTTCAAGTTCCACCACGCCCTGGCCGACGGCCTGCGCGCCCTGACCCTCGCCGCCGGGATCCTCGACCCGATGGACCTGCCCGCGCCCCGGCCCCGCCCCGAGCAGCCGCCACGCGGACTCCTGCCGGACGTACGCACCCTGCCGGACAGGCTGCGCGGTGCCCTCTCCGACGCGGGCCGCGCCCTGGACATCGGGGCCGCCGCGGCGCTGTCCACCCTCGACGTGCGCTCCTCGGCCGCGCTCACCGCCCGGTCCTCCGGGACCCGCCGGATCGCGGGCGTGGCCGTCGACCTCGACGACGTGCACCACGTCCGCAAGACCACCGGCGGCACCGTCAACGACGTACTCATCGCGGTCGTCGCCGGCGCCCTGCGCCGCTGGCTGGACGAGCGCGGCGACGGCAGCGAGGGCGTCGCGCCCCGGGCGCTGATCCCCGTCTCCAAGCGCCGCCCGCGCACCGCCCAGCCACCGGGCAACCGGCTCTCCGGGTACCTGATGAGGCTTCCGGTCGGCGATCCCGACCCGCTCTCCCGCCTCGGCGCCGTCCGCTGCGCCATGGACCGCAACAAGGACGCCGGGCCCGGCCGCGGCGCCGGTGCCGTGGCGCTGCTCGCCGACCACGTGCCGGCGCTGGGCCACCGGCTCGGCGGGCCGCTGGTCTCCGGGGCCGCCCGGCTCTGGTTCGACATCCTGGTCACCAGCGTCCCCCTGCCGAGCCTCGGGCTGCGGCTCGGCGGACACCCGCTCACCCAGGTCTATCCGCTGGCGCCGCTGGCCCGCGGCCACTCCCTGGCGGTGGCCGTCTCGACGTACCGCGGACAGGTCCACTACGGCCTGGTCGCCGACGCGAAGGCGGTGCCGGACCTTGATCGGCTCGCCCTGGCCCTGTCCGACGAGGTGGAGACATTGCTCACCGCCTGCCGTCCCTGAGGCGGACGGGTTTGGCTCCGTGCCCCGGCGCTGAATAAAATCCGCTGTTCGAAAGCGGACGCGTCTCGGAGCGCCGCGACGGTGACCAGGGAACGGCAGCGGCGATGACGGTGACACAGGACGGCTCGGCGACCAGGGACGAGGCGCCCACACGGGAGGCGCCCGCGGACGACGCGCCCGCACCCGGGGCGCCCGCGGACGAGGCGCCCGCACCCGACGCGCCCACACCCGAGGCGCCCACACCCAGGGCGCCCGCGGACGACGCGCTCACACCCGAGGCGCCCACACCCGAGGCGCCCGCGGACGAGGCGCCCGCCTCCGAGTACGGCCGGGGCGTCGACCCGGAGCGGCTCGCGGTCTGCCTGAGCGTGCTGCGGGAGCTCGACGGAATCGACCTCGACCACCCGGACGCGATCCGGGTCCGCCGGGCCACCTCGCACATCTACCGCATGGTCAAGCAGCGCCGCCGCCAGGAGCGCCGGGCCGCGAAGACGGCCCACGACAAGGCGGTCACCGAGGCCACCGCCACCGGGTCGGCCGAACGCATCGACGACGAGACCGAGGGGCTGCTGCCGTCCTCCCGCACCGAGGAGGGCGCGATCGCGGGGATACTCCAGCGCCCCCGCTCCTGCTACATCTGCAAGCAGCGCTACATCGAGGTCGACTACTTCTACCACCAGCTCTGCCAGGACTGCGCCGCCGAGAACCGCGCCCGCCGCGACGCCCGTGCCGACCTCGCGGGCAAGCGCGCGCTGCTCACCGGCGGCCGCGCCAAGATCGGCATGTACATCGCGCTCAGGCTGCTGCGCGACGGCGCGCACACCACGATCACGACCCGCTTCCCCAAGGACGCCGTCCGCCGCTTCAAGGCCATGGACGACTCCGCGGACTGGATCCACCGCCTCGAGGTCGTCGGCATCGACCTGCGCGACCCCGCCCAGGCCGTGGCCCTGGCCGAGCAGGTCACCGAGCGGGGCCCGCTGGACATCCTGATCAACAACGCCACCCAGACCGTGCGGCGCCTGCCCTCCGCGTACGCCGCGCTCGTCGAGGGCGAGAGCGCCCCGCTGCCCGCCGGGGAACTGCCCGCCCACCAGGTCATCGGGGCCTTCGGCTCGGGCGCGGTGGACGGACTGGCCGCGCTGCCGCCGGGCACCTCGGGGCTCGACGCGCAGAAGCTGGCCGACCTCGCTCTGGTCGCCGGCAACGCCAGCGTGGTCCGGCACCGGGAGGGCACCGCCATCGACGCGGGCGGACTGGTCCCCGACATCGTCGACTCCAACACCTGGGTGCAGACCATCGAGCAGATCTCCCCGGTGGAACTGCTCGAGACCCAGCTGTGCAACTACACGTCGCCGTTCATCCTCATCAGCGCGCTGCGGTCGTCGATGGCCGAGGCCGCGCGCAGGGCGCGCGCGGGGCGCGCCTACGTCGTCAACGTCTCGGCGATGGAGGGCGTGTTCGCCCGCGGCTACAAGGGCGCGGGTCACCCGAACACCAACGCGGCCAAGGCCGCCATGAACATGGTGACCCGGACCAGCGCCCAGGAGATGTTCGACACCGACGGAATCCTGATGACGTCCGTCGACACCGGCTGGATCACCGACGAGCGCCCGCACTACGACAAGCTGCGCCTGGCGGAGGCCGGCTTCCACGCCCCGCTCGACCTGATCGACGGCGCGGCCCGGGTCTACGACCCCATCGTGCGCGGCGAGGCGGGCGAGGACCTGTACGGCGTCTTCCTCAAGGACTACGCCCCCGGCAAGTGGTGACGGGCGGGCGCGCCGAGGGCGGGCCACGGCGGCGCCGACGACGGTGATCCGTGGGCCGTTCGGCGGGCGCCGCCCCGCCGAGGCCCCTGCGGCGCCTCAGTCGACGGCGCCCAGCCGCGAGTTGCGTGCCCCCGTCAGCTCCAGCACCGTGCGCCAGTCCTCCAGGACCCCGGCGTCGAAGACGGCGGTACGGGCCCCCTCGTCCGCCTCGCACAGGCTGACCACGTCGTCGTCGTGAACCCAGGCCCCGGGGCGGGCCCGCCGGCGCAGCAGGCGGGCGACGCGCGCGCCGAGCAGCGGGCGCACCGCGTCGGCGGTCCGGCCGGCCGGGTCGCCGGGCCACAGCAGCGGGCCCACGGGCGACACCAGACCGGCGACCTGGAGCTCCTTGTCGGCCGGGCGGCGCCGGCGCAGCAGCGCGGCCGTCCGCAGCGCCCGCCCGTGCGGATCCCCGAGCCCCTCGCCGTGCCCCGCGGCGGACCGCTCGCCCCGGCAGGCGTACAGCAGGTCCATCAGCTCCTCGACGCTGCGCGGTTCCAAGCCTCGGTCCTCCCGCGGAACAGCCGTTGCCGACGGGCAGCAGACCATGGCGAGCTTGCGACGCGGCCAACGGCGACTCAACTGCGCGATCCGTCACCGCGGGCATGCGAAGAAGTGGCCGCCGATGTGGGCCGAACGGGTGAGTCGCGCGCGGTGCGCAAGTGGGCAGAGCGGGGCAGACTGTGGCCAACTGTGCGCGGAACGAAGGGCAATGGTTCTCCCATCTTTTGAGCCCCATAGAGCGCGCCCCCGCTCATTTGGTTAATCTGGTGCGGACGGACGACAGCACAGGGCACTACCCACACCCAAGGTCCGTCATGGGACAAGCCGGTTCACAACGGCCTGCTCTCGCACCGACCACCGGCGCCACCGCGTCCGAACTGCATTCGACTCACACCCGAGCGGGCGCCGGGTGCCGGACGGGAGACTGGCCGACAGGCCCCGAGGGTGACCCGACACATAAGGAGTGCGCGGTGACACCGGAGACGACGACGAACCCAGAGCAACCCACCGAGGAACGCCTCGGGCGGGCAGGCCGCAGGCCCGGAGAGCTCGGCAGCCTCGACGTGTGGGCGCGGTCCGCCCCGATCCGCCTCGCGGGATACGAGGAGGACCTCGCCGAGCCCCACATCCTGCCCAGCGTGGACTGACCCGCGGCGCCACCCGCGAAAGCCGCCGGGCGCATGGGCGTGCCAGACTCACGCCCATGCTGATCAGGGAAGCCACGGCCGGCGACTGGCCGCACATCTGGCCCTTCTGGCACCGCATCGTCGCGGCCGGCGAGACCTACGCCTGGGACCCGGACACCTCGGAGCAGGACGCCCGGGCCCTGTGGATGAACCCCGCCAAACGCGTCTACGCCGCCGAGGACGAGACCGGTGCCGTCGTCGCCTCCGCCTACGTCACCCCCAACTACGGCGGGCCCGCCGCCCGCATCGCCAACGCCGGCTTCATGGTCGACCCCGACCGGGCCGGCCGCGGCACCGGGCGGGCCCTCGCCGAGTACGTCCTGGCAGCCGCCGAGGCAGACGGATACCGGGGCATGGTCTTCAACGCGGTCGTCGAGACCAACCCCGCGGTACGGCTGTGGACATCCCTCGGCTTCACGGTCCTGGGCACGGTGCCGGACGCCTTCGACCACCCGCGGCACGGACGGGTCGGCCTGCACGTCATGCACCGCGCCCTGTAGCAGCCTCAGTCCAGGGGCGCCGTGCGCCGCCAGGGCCGCGACGCCTCGATCCGTTCCGCCAGCTCCAGCAGCGCGGCCTCCGACCCCGGGCGCCCCACCAGCTGTACGGCACAGGGCGCGCCCGAGGGCAGTGTGCCGAACGGCACCGACATCGCGGGCCAGCCGGTCAGGTTCCACGGCGGTGTGAACGGCGAGTACGCCGAGTTCGCCACCACGTTGCGCAGCCAGCCCCGTTCGTGCCAGGGCCCCGCCTCGGGGGAGCGGCGGGCCAGCGCCGGGGTGAGCAGCACGTCGTACTCGGCGAAGAACGGCTCCAGGCGCCCACGCAGCCGCTCCCGGCCCTCGCCGCCCGCCACCGAACCTACGAAGCGCCGCCCCAGGGCCGCGTGCACCCGCGTGCGCCTGGTCAGCAGCCGCCTGTCCAGGCCCCGCGCGTCCACCGACGTACCGGCCGTCCAGTGGGTCAGGGCGGTCAGGCCCAGGGACGCAGGGTAGGGCGGGTCCGCCCGCCGCACCTGGTGCCCAGCCCTCATCAGCACCCCGGCCGCCTCGCGTACGGCGTGCGCGTAGGGCCGGGCGACGGGGACGCCGGCCAGCGGGCTGCGCAGCGAGGCGGCGACCCGCAGGGCACCGGAGTCCTCGCGGTCCGGCAGCGCCTCGTCCGCGAGGACCGAGAGCACCAGGCGGGCGTCCGCGACCGTCGTGGCCAGCGGCCCGTTCTCGGACATGCCGAACCAGTCGCCCTCGCCGATACCGGCCGGCACGACGCCGTGGCCCGGCTTGAGGGTGACCAGACCGCAGTTGGCCGCCGGAATGCGCAGCGAGCCCATGCCGTCGTTGCCGAGCGCGACCGGCACCATCCCCGCGGCGACCGCGGCCGCGCTGCCGCCCGACGAACCGCCCGCCGAGCGGGCCGGGTCCCACGGGTTGCGAGCCGTGCCGAGCACCCCCTCGGTGGTGCCGAACACGCACAGTTCCGGCACGTTCGTCAGCCCCACCACCACGGCGCCGGCCGCGCGCAGCCGGGCCACGGTGACATGGTCGGCGTCCGCGGGCGTGTGCGGCGTAGCGGCCGAGCCGACCCGCACGGACTCGCCGCGCACCGCGAGATTGTCCTTGACCGCCACCGGCACTCCGGCCAGCGGCATCTCGCCCAGGTCCGCCCGGGCGCCCACCTCGTCGGCCTCGGCGAGGGCGGCCTCGGCCCGCACCGTGCGGAAGGCGCCGACGCGGCCGTCGAGCCGCTCGATCCGGGCCAGATGCTCCGCCACCACCTCGCGGGGCGTGGCCCGTTCCTCCCGCACGGCGGCGGCGATCTCGGTGGCGGTCCGGCCGGCCCAGTCGGTCACGGAGGGCTCCTTGAGGGGTGCGGTGACGGGATTCGGACTACTGGCGAGTACGCAGGACATCACTCTGCCCGCCCGAGGCGCGCACGTCGAGAGCGCGGCCCGCCGGACCGGCCGCCGGACTCCCCGCTGCCCGGCGGCGGACCCGCTCCCTCGCACCGCGCCGGGCGCGAACACGGCGGGCGCGCGGCGCCGACGGCCGGAGCCGACCCTCCCCCGTCGCGGCCGGAGGGCGGGGCACGCCGGCCCGGGACCCCGTCAGACCGGCCGGGCCGCCCCCGTGCTGTCCCGCTCGATCAGCCGCGGTACCGGCACCCGCACCGTCCGTGCCGGACCGCCGTCGAGCAGGGCGGTCAGCTCCGTCGCGGCCGTGCGGCCGAACTCCACGCTGTCCCGGGACAGGGCGGACAGCCACGGCTTGACCATGCGGCACAGGGCCGAGTCCTCCCAGGCCACCACGGACACGTCCGCCGGCACCGAGAAACCGAGTTCGGCCGCGGCGGCCACCCCGGCGACGGCCATCACGTCGTTGTCGTAGATCAGGGCGGTCGGGGGAGCGGGCGCCTCCAGTACCCGGCGGGTGACGGCCGCGCCCTCCGCGTCCGAGTAGTCCGTGGTCACCGACTCGGCCTCGCCGAGACCGCGCCGCCCGGCCTCGGCGCGCAGGGCGCGGATACGGCGCTCGGTGTGGGCGAGGTCCGGCAGCCCGGCGATGTGCACGATCCGCCGGTGTCCGAGCGCGTGCAGCCCGTCCACCAGCGCGGCCATCGCACCCGCGTCGTCCGCCCACACCGTGGACAGTCCCGGATGGCGCTCGTCCGGCGCGCCGCCGATCACCACGGCGGGCAGGCCGAGTTCGTCGAGCAGGTCGGGGCGCGGATCGTCGGTGCGCGGGTCCACCACCAGGACGCCGTCCACCCGGTGTTCGGCCCACCAGCGCCGGTAGACCGCGCACTCGTCGTCGATGTCCCGCGCCACCTGGAACAGCAGCCCCAGATGGCGCCCCGCCAGCACCTCCTGGATGCCCGAGACCAGCTGCAGGAAGAAGGAGTCCACGCCGAGGGTGTGCGCGGGCCGCGCGAGCACGAGACCGACCGTCGCCGCGCCCTCACCGGACAGCGCGCGCGCCGCCGTACTGGGCCGCCAGCCGAGCTGTTCGGCCACCCGGCGCACCCGGTCCCGGGTGATCTCGGAGACCCCCGGCCGGTCGTTCAGCGCGAACGAGACCGCGCTCTCGGAGACCCCGGCCCGCCGCGCGATGTCCTTCATCGTCGGCCGGCGCGCGGCGGGCCGCTTGGCCGGCATGCGCGCTCCTTTCTTCGCTACGGGATGGAAGGTAAAGCGCTTGAGTGGAAAGATCCTAAAGCGCATTAGTAGATCCTGGCAAGTGTCCGCTCATGCCGCTTTGACCTGCACTAATGGCGTGCTTTCTTCTTTAGTTGGCGTGAATCCATTGACTTTCCGCGAACCCGCCGTGCATGGTCGCTGGCATCCCACCGCCGAAGTCCTCCAGGGAGACGTGTCACCGTGCCCACCTCGCGCAGAACATTCGCCGTCGCCGCCGTAGCCGCCCTCGTCCTGCCGCTCAGCGCCTGCGGCTCCGGAGGTGACGGCGGTGGCTCGACCGACGCCTCCGGCAAGGTCGAGGGCGACATCACCTTCCAGACCTGGAACCTGCGGGCCAGCTTCAAGGACTACTTCGAGGGCCTGATCGCCGACTTCGAGAAGAAGTACCCCGACACCCACGTCAAGTGGGTCGACCAGCCCGGCGAGGGCTACGCCGACAAGATCAGCGCCGACGCCGCCGGCGGCACCCTGCCCGACGTCGTCAACGTCTCCCCGGACCTCGTCGCACCGCTGGCCAAGGCCGGTCTCGCTCTCGACCTGGACAAGGCCGCGGGGCAGTACGAGAAGGAGTATCTGGAGGGCGCCTGGGCCAGCCACCGGATACCGGGCATGGAAGGCACCTACGCCTTCCCCTGGTACCTCAACACCGGCCCGCTCTTCTACAACAAGTCCCTCTTCGAGAAGGCCGGGCTAAACCCCGAGCATCCGCCGAAGACGTACGACGAGGTCTTCGACGCCGCCCTGAAGATCGCCGACAGGACCGACGGCGAGGTCGCCACGCTCGCCAACGTGCCCACCATCGAGGACTTCGGCCGCTACGGCGTCCCGCTCATGAACGAGGAGGGCACCGCCTTCGCGTTCGACGACGCCAAGGGCGTCGAACTCCTGACCCACTACAAGGAGCTCTACGACGCCAAGGCCCTCGACCCGCAGGCGCTGACGGCCACCCCCGAGTCCTCCGGGAAGAAGTTCCTCACCGGTGCCGTCGCCATGAACCCAGGCAGCGCCCTCGACCTCGCCAACTTCAAGAAGCAGGCGCCGAACCTGTACGAGAACATCGGCATCACCGACCAGATCACCAGCACCGGCCACGTCAACATGTACGTGATGGGCCTGATGGTGAACTCGCGCAGCGAGCGCAAGCCCGCCGCGGTCGCCTTCGCGCACCACGTCACCGACGCCGCGCACCAGATGTCGTTCGCCAAGCAGGTCGCCATCTTCCCGAGCACCGCCGGTTCGCTGGACGACCCGTACTTCACCAAGGAGGGCGGGACCGACGAGACCCGTGTCCGGGTCGCCGCCGCCAAGTCGCTGAAGACGGCCGTCAACTACACGCCCGTCCTGTTCAGCGAGCAGATGAAGACCGAACTGCGCAACGAGGTCGCCAAGGCGCTCCAGGGCAAGCAGAGCCCCGAGGAAGCCCTCGACAACGCTGTCGAGGCGTGTGACCGGCTCCTTCAGCAGCAGGGCTGAGACGTCATGGCGAGTCCCACCGTCACCGGCCCCCGGCAGGTCACCCGGGGCGCGATCAGGCGCGTACGACACCAACTGCCCGCCAGCCCCTGGCTGTTCGCCGCACCCGGGCTGCTGGTCACCGGCGCGTTCATCCTGTACCCGTTCGTCTCCACGCTCGTCAACTCCTTCACCGACCGCCGCACCCTGGTCCCGGGCGGGTTCGTGGGCCTCGCCAACTTCCGCGAGCTGCTCCACGACGACATGTTCTGGACCGGCCTGCGCAACAGCACCCTGTACGTCCTGGGGGTCGTCCCCGCGCTCGTCCTGCTGCCGCTGCTGCTCGCCCTGCTGGTGCAGAGGAACATCCCCGGCATCACCTTCTTCCGCTCGGCCTTCTACACCCCGGTCGTCGCCTCGATCGTCGTCGTCGGGCTGATCTGGGTCTGGCTGCTCGACGAGCGCGGCCTGGTCAACTCACTGCTGGAGACGCTCGGCGCCAGTCCGGTCGGCTTCCTCAGCGACCAGTGGCTGATCCTGCTCAGCGCGATGGCCGTCACCGTCTGGAAGGGCCTCGGCTACTACATGATCATCTACCTGGCGGCGCTCGCCAACGTGCCCCGCGAACTGCACGAGGCCGCCGCCGTGGACGGCGCGGGCACGGTCCGCCGCTTCCTGACCGTCACGGTGCCCGCCGTCCGCTCCACCATGGTCCTGGTCGCGGCCCTGTCCTCGGTCGCCGCCTTCAAGGTGTTCTCCGAGGTGTACCTGATGGCCGGCCCCAGCGGCGGCCCGGCCGGCGAGGACACCACCCTCGTCATGCTCGTCCAGCGCACCGGCACCGGCCTGACCGGCCGGGTCGGCTACGCCTCCGCCCTCTCCGTCGTCGTCTTCGCCGTCACCGTCGCCCTGATGCTGCTCGTCCTGCGCGCCGACCGGAAGGAGGAGGCGTGAGCGTCGCCGAGAGGACCCGGCCCGCCGGGAGGGACCGGACCACCGCCCGGGAACGGGGACGGGGACGGGAGCCCCGCGTCACCGACGAGCACGGCCGCCGCGTACGCGTCTGGGAACTGGCCCTGCGCTACGTGCTCCTGCTCGGTGTCCTCGCCCTGACCATCGGCCCGTTCCTGTGGCAGCTGTCGACCTCGCTGAAGGGCCCCACCGAGGACATCTTCAGCTCCCCGCCGAAGTTCCTGCCCTCGGATCCCACCCTGCACAACTACGAGCGGGTCGCCGAGACCATCCCCGTATGGGACTACGCCCTGAACTCGCTCAAGGTCGCCGCGGCCAACGTCGTCACCAACTGCGTCGGCGCCGCACTGGCCGGCTACGCCCTGGCCCGGCTGCGCTACCGCGGCCGGGGCGTGGCCACCCTGGTGTTCGTCCTGGCCATGCTCGTGCCCGTGGAGGGCATCATCATCGCCCAGTTCACCACCATGCGGGAGCTGGGCCTCAACAACACCCTGGTCGGCGTGGTCCTGCCCGGCTGCGTCAGCGCCCTGAACGTGCTGCTGATGCGCAACGCCTTCCTCAATCTCCCCCACGAGATCGAGGAGGCCGCCTTCGTCGACGGCGCCAACGTCTGGCAGCGGTTCTTCCGGATCGCGCTGCCCGCGGTGAAAGGCACCCTCGCGGTCGTCGCGATCTTCGCCTTCATGGGCGCCTGGGACGACTTCCTGTGGCCGCTGATCGTGCTGAGCGACCCCTCCAAGTTCACCCTGACCATCGGCCTCAACTACCTGCACGGCACCTTCGCCAACGACGAGCGCCTCGTCGCCGCGGGCACGATCATCGCCGTGGCGCCGCTCATCGCCCTCTTCGCCTGCCTCCAGCGGTACTTCTTCCGCGGGGTGGGCGAGGGCGCCGTCAAGGGCTGACCGCCGCCGCCAGGGGCCGGGCCCCGCAGTGAAGGGCCGCCCCCGCAGTGAAGGGCCGACCCCCGAACTTCCCCGTAGCTAGGACACCGCATGCCCTCTGCCGTGCGCTTCGGCGTCAACTACACCCCGAGCGAAGGATGGTTCCACCACTGGCTCGACTTCGACCTCGACTCCGTACGCGCCGACCTGGACTCCGTCGCCGCACTGGACGTGGACCACGTCCGCGTCTTCCCGCTGTGGCCCTACTTCCAGCCCAACCGCGCCCTGATCCGCGCCCGCGCGGTGGAGGACCTGGTGGCGCTGGTCGACGCGGCCGGCGAACGCGGCCTCGACGTCAACGTGGACGGCCTCCAGGGCCACCTGAGCAGCTTCGACTTCGTGCCGGCCTGGACCCGCACCTGGCACCGCCGCAACCTGTTCACCGACCCCGGGGCCATCGACGGCCAGGCCACCTACCTGCGCACCCTCGCCGCCGCCCTGGCCGGCCGGTCCAACTTCCTCGGCATGACCCTCGGCAACGAGGTCAACCAGTTCTCCGCCGGACCCCACCCCGACCCCGACCGCGCCACCAGCGCCCAGATCGACGCCTGGCTGGAACGGATGCTCGCCGCCTGTGGACAGGGCGCCCCGGGCCGGATGCACCTGCACGCCGAGTACGACGCCACCTGGTACCAGGACGACCAGCCCTTCACCCCCGCCCAGGCGGCACGGCAGGGCGCCGTCACGGCCGTGCACTCCTGGGTCTTCAACGGCACCGCCCAGCGCCACGGCCGCACCTCCGTGCCCAGCGAGCACCACGCCGCCTACCTGATCGAGCTGAGCAAGGCCTGGGCCGAGGACCCGCACCGCCCGGTGTGGCTCCAGGAGGTCGGCGCCCCCGCCCCCCTCGTCCCCGCCGAGCACGCCGCCGCCTTCACCGAGGCGACCGTCGAGAACGCCCTGGACTGCCCGGACCTGTGGGGCGTCACCTGGTGGTGCTCCCACGACGTGTCCCGGACGCTGGCCGACTTCCCGGAGCTGGAGTACGGACTCGGACTCCTGACCAACGACCGCCGTCCCAAGGACACGGCACGGGTCCTGGCCCGCGCGGCCCGCTCCGTACGCGAGGGGACCCGTGCCACCCCCGCCCCGCGCACCACCGCGCTGGCCGTCCCGGCCGACCCGGCGGCGCGCTCGGCCTGCGCTCCCGGCGGTGCCGTCTTCGACGCCTTCTTCCGGCTGGTCGCCGACGGCGCCCGCCCCACCACCGTCCTCGACACGCACGCCGCCGACCCCGGGCACCTCGCGGCCCGCGGCATCACCGAAGTCGTCACACCCGGCGAGGTATGTCCCACGCCACAGGAAATCCCGCACGGACCCGACGTCCGCCGAGGAGGCACCCACTCGTGAGCCCCACCCGACGCACCTTCCTGCTGGCCGGCGCCGCCGCCACGCTGTGGCCGGCCCTGCCCGCCGCCAAAGCGGCGGCCGCCGCCGCGCCCGGAGCCGACGCGGCCCTCCAGCCGTACGCCTCCTACTGGTTCCCGGACTCGCTGCCCCCAGGCACCCCGGGCGAGGGCATCACCTGGCGCAGCCTCAGGGCGTGGCGGGCGGCCGACGACCCCGACCTCGCCTTCAACGCGGCCTCCGTACCGCTCGCCGACCGTTTCGTCCCGACGCCCGCCAACACCACGGCCCGTGCCGGACAGGCCCGTATCCAGTCCCTGGTCTCCTTCGGCCCCACCGCGGGCAACCCCTCCCAGGGCTCCGCCACCGCCGACTACTACGCCCTCACCCACTGGGCGTACGTCGACGAACTCGTCTTCTGGGGCGGCTCGTCGGGAGAGGGACTGATCCTCGCCCCGAACGCGCCGATCGTCGACGCCGCGCACCGGCACGGTGTGCCCGTCCTCGGCAACGTCTTCCTGCCGCCCGCCGCCTACGGCGGACAGCTCCGATGGACCCGCGACCTGGTGCGCAGGGACGCCGCAGGACGCTTCCCGCTCGCCGCGCGACTGGTCGAGGTCGCCGACGCGTACGGCTTCGACGGCTGGTTCCTGAACGCCGAGACCGGGGGAGGGGACGCCGCGCTCGGCGCGGACATGCTCGGCTTCGTGCGCGAGCTGAAGTCCCTCGCCGGGGCCAGGGGGCAGCGGGTGACCTGGTACGACTCGATGACCGTGGACGGGTCGGTCAACTGGCAGGGGGCGCTGAACGACCGGAACCAGGCCCTCTTCGAGGCTGCCGACGACATGTTCGTCGACTTCCGCTGGACCGCCGGCCGTCTCGCCGCCTCCGGGCAGCGGGCCGAGGCGCTGGGCCGCGACCGGTACGAGCTGTGGGCGGGCGTGGACGTGGAGTCGGGAGGCTGGAACACGTCCGGGAACTGGGACGCCGTCGTGCCGCGGGACCGCGCGCACGTCACCTCGGTCGGTCTCTACCGGCCCGAGTGGACCCGCAACCACCTGCCCGCCAACCGGCGCGCACCGGGCGACTTCCACGCCGCCGACGACCGCTTCTGGACCGGGGTGTCGCTCGACCCCGCACGGCCCGACGGCACGGACCCCTGGCGGGCACCCGCCGTGTCGGTCGCAGACCGGTCCACGGTGACGTCGGTGCCCTTCGGCACCACGTTCAACACCGGGCACGGCCTGCGCTGGTACGAGGAGGGCGCCGTCACCTCGGACACGCCGTGGAACCACCTCGGGCTCCAGGACCGGCTGCCGTCGCGGCGCTGGGTGGTGCGGACCGAGGGCGCGCGCCCCGCGGTCACCTTCGACTTCGCGGACGCGTGGCGCGGCGGCAGCAGCGTGCTGGTCGAGGGTGAACTCGACCGGCCCGCGGTGCTGGACCTCTACGCGACACGGCTGCCGCTGGGCGTTGACACGGTCGTCGAGCTGACGCACCGCGCGGACGCCGGGGCCGTGGGCATCGAACTCGCCGTCGCCACCGCCGAGGCGGGCGAACCGGGCGCGGCACCGCCGTACCGCCTGTTTCCCGTGCCGGCCGCGCGGGCTGTGAAGCCGGTCAACGGCTGGCAGACGGTCACCGTGCCACTCACCGGGCTGTCCGGCACGCTGTACGCGATCGGCGTGCGGCTGACGGCGTCCGACGGTCCCGTGCGGTGGCGGGTGGGCGGCCTCGCCGTCCGCGCCGGCGCGGCGACGCCTCCCGCCGCCCCCAGGGCCGCGCGCGTCACCGCGGCGAACGACGGCGACCTGCGCCTCGCCTGGAACCACGCTCGCCCCCACTCCCACCTCCGCCCCCACCCGCACCCGCACGGCGACGACGTACGCCAATACGTCCTCCACCGGGTCCTTCCCGACGGCACCCGACGCTTCCTCGGCGGTACCTGCCAGCGCGCCTGGTTCGCCGCCGGCCTGCGCCCCGAACAGAACGAGAGCGCCGCACGCTTCGAAGTGCGTGCCGTGGGGGAGCTGTACCTGACGTCGGCCCCCGCCACCGTGACCCACCCCTGGTGACCACCCGCCCCCCAACCCCGGAGCACCCGCATGCATGACGACCGCAACCTGGTCGAAGCCCGCCTCAAGCGCGTCCTCGACGAGCGCGTCCGCCCCGCCCTCTACCCCGAGTCCGTGCCGCTGGACGTCGCGGTCTGGAACGCGCCCGGCGAGCCCGTGCCGGTCGAGGAGGGACTCGCGGCCGACCCGGAGCCCATCGAGGTGGGCACCCGCTGGGGCGCGCCCTGGGGCACCAGCTGGTTCCGCGTCACGGGCACCGTGCCCGAGGAGTGGGCGGGGAAGACCGTCGAGGCGATCCTCGACCTCGGCTTCGACGAGAACATGCCCGGCTTCCAGTGCGAGGGCCTGGTCTACCGCCCCGACGGCACCCCGGTGAAGGGCCTGAATCCCCGCAACCAGTGGGTGCGGATCGGCGCCCCCGCCGAGGGCGGCGAGGAGGTCCGCCTGCACGTCGAGGCCGCCTCCAACCCCGTCATCCTCGACTACCACCCCTTCGTGCCCACGCACCTCGGCGACCAGGACACCGCGGGCAGCGAACCGCAGTACACGCTCACCCGCATGGACCTGGCCGTCCTCGACGAGACGGTGTGGAACCTGGTGCTCGACCTGGAGGTCCTCGGCGAGCTGATGGCCGAGCTGCCCGTGGAGTCACCGCGCCGCTGGGAGATCCTGCGCGCGGTCGACAGGGCCCTGGACGCCATCGACCTCCAGGACGTGGGCGGCACGGCCGAGAAGGCCCGTTCCCGCCTCACCGAGGTGCTGTCCGCCCCCGCCGTCCCCTCCGCGCACCGCATCAGCGCCGTCGGCCACGCGCACATCGACTCGGCGTGGCTGTGGCCGCTGCGCGAGACCGTGCGCAAGGTGGCCCGCACCACCTCCAACATGACCGCCCTCCTGGAGGACGAGCCCGACTTCGTCTTCGCCATGTCGCAGGCCCAGCAGTGGGCGTGGGTGCGCGACCACCGGCCCGAGGTGTGGGCGCGGGTCAAGAAGGCGGTGGCCGACGGGCGGTTCGTGCCGGCCGGCGGCATGTGGGTGGAGTCGGACACCAACATGCCCGGCTCGGAGGCCATGGCCCGGCAGTTCGTACACGGCAAACGGTTCTTCCTCGACGAGTTCGGCGTCGAGAACGACGAAGCATGGCTGCCGGACACCTTCGGCTTCGCGGCGGGCCTCCCGCAGATCATCGGGGCGGCCGGCGCCAAGTACCTGCTGACCCAGAAGATCTCCTGGTCGCAGACGAACAAGTTCCCGCACCACACCTTCCGCTGGGAGGGCATCGACGGCACCCGGATCTTCACGCACTTCCCGCCCGTCGACACCTACAACTGCTCCGTGAAGGGCAGCGAGATCGCCCACGCGGCGAGGAACTTCAAGGACAAGGGAGTCGCCCGGCACTCCCTCGCCCCCACCGGCTGGGGCGACGGAGGCGGCGGCACCACCCGCGAGATGGTCGCCAAGGCCGCCCGGCTGCGCGACCTCGAAGGCTCGGCGACGGTCGAGTGGGAGACCCCGCACGCCTTCTTCGAGAAGGCCGAGGCCGAGAACCCGCAGCCGCCCGTCTGGGTCGGCGAGCTGTACCTCGAACTGCACCGTGCCACCCTCACCAGCCAGGCCAGGACCAAGCAGGGCAACCGCCGCAGCGAACACCTCCTGCGCGAGGCCGAGCTGTGGGCGGCCACGGCCGCCGTACGCGCCGGGCAACCCTACCCGTACGACGACCTGGACCGCATCTGGAAGACCGTCCTGCTGCACCAGTTCCACGACATCCTGCCCGGCTCCTCCATCGCCTGGGTGCACCGCGAGGCACGTGCGACCTACGACCGTGTCGCCGGCGAGCTGAACGCCGTCATCGACGCCGCCCAGCGCGCCCTGGCCGGCGAGGGCGACACCCCGCTGGTCTTCAACTCCGCCCCGCACGCGCGGGCCGGTGTGGCGGCGGGCGCCGCGGCCGCCGCCGCCACCGTGGGCCGCACCGGCCTCACCGCCCGCCCCGGCGGCGGCCATGTCCTGGACAACGGCCTGCTGCGCGTCGAGGTCGACGGCCGTGGCCTGGTGGTGTCGGCGTACGACATCGCCGCCGACCGCGAGACCATCGCGCCGGGCGGTGCGGGCAACCTGCTCCAGCTCCACCCCGACTTCCCGAACATGTGGGACGCCTGGGACGTCGACGCCTTCTACCGGAACACGGTCACCGACCTCACCGACGCCGAGGAGGTGGTCCCCGGCGACGACGGCGCCTCGGTGCGGATCACCCGCTCCTTCGGCTCCTCCCGCGTCACCCAGGTGCTGACGCTGGCGCCGGGGGAGCGGCGGCTGGACGTGGACACCGAAGTCGACTGGCACGAGACGGAGAAGTTCCTCAAGCTCGCCTTCCCGTTCGACGTGCACGCCGAACGGTACGCGTCGGAGACCCAGTTCGGGCACTTCCACCGGCCCACCCACACCAACACCAGCTGGGAGGCGGCCAAGTTCGAGGCCTGCAACCACCGCTTCGTCCACCTGGAGGAACCCGGCTGGGGCGTCGCCGTCGTCAACGACTCGACGTACGGCCACGACGTCACGCGTACCGTCCGCACCGAAGGCGACGCCGGGACGACCACCACCGTCCGCGTGTCCCTGCTGCGTGCCCCACGCTTCCCCGACCCCGAGACCGACCAGGGCGTGCACCGGTTCCGGCACGCACTGGTGCCGGGCGCGGACATCGGCGACGCCGTGCGCGAGGGCTGGCGGATCAACCTGCCCGAGCGGCGGGTCACGGGCGCCGGGGAGGTCGCGCCGCTGGTCACGGCGGACCGGGACGCGGTCGTCGTCACCGCAGTCAAGCTCGCCGACGACGGCAGCGGTGACGTCGTGGTCCGCTTCCACGAGGCCCACGGCGGCCGGGCCCGCGCCACGCTCACCACCGGGTTCGCGGCCACGGACGTGCAGGTGACCGACCTGCTGGAACGCCCGCTGGACGACGCGGAGGCCCTCCGGCTGGACGGCGACCGGATCGCCGTACGGCTGCGTCCGTTCCAGCTGATGACGCTGCGGCTGAAGCGCGCGTAGCGCGCCGGCGCGGGCCCGGCCCACCCGTTGCGGTGAGCCGGGCCCGCGTGGGCCGCTACCGCTGCGGCATCCGGGTCAGCCGCGTCGGCGGCAGGTATTCCCGCACATACGTCCGCTCCCACCACGCGCCCGTCTCCCGCAGCTCCCGCCACGTCGTGTACCGGTAGCGGAACAGCCGGGCGCGCACGAAGCGCGGCGGGGCGTCGGGCGGGAACGGGGAACGGCGCAGCAGTCTCAGCGTGGCGCGGTCGTTCTCCAGCAGCCGTTCCACGAAGGTGCCGAACCACGGCCCGGCGTACGAGGGGGACAGCGCGGCGAACCACATCAGCCAGTCGAGGCGCAGATGGTACGGCGCGAACTGGCGCGGCCGGCGTCGTGGATCACCGGGTTTGCCCTTGAACTCGTACTCCCGCCAGTCCCCGTCCTCCCGGGCCGCCTCGTCGGCCGTGCCCTCGATCACCACCTCGTACCGGATCCGGCTGACGGAGCCGAAGGCACCGTAGGTGTTGACCAGGTGGAGCGAGTCGAAGGAGCGGTTCATCACCTGGCGGCGGGAGACCATGTTGCGCACCGGCCGGTGGCTCAGGAACACCAGCAGCACCGCCACCGCCAGGACCACGGCCTCGTACCAGAGCGGCGCGTCGGCCACGGACGGCGCGTCGGCCGGGAACCGGACCACCGACAGGGCCAGCACGATGGTGATCCAGTTGAGCCAGGAGAAGTTGCCCGAGAGCACCAGCCACAGCTGGGTGGCGATCATCAGCGCGGCGGCGGCCGTCGCGACGGGCTGCGGGGCGAAGAGCAGGAAGGGCACCACGAGCTGCGTGACGTGGTTCGCGGCCACCTCGACACGGTGCAGGGGCCTGGGGAGGTGGTGGAAGAACCAGCTCAGCGGGCCCGGTATCGGCTGGGTCTCGTGGTGGTGGTCCAGGCAGGTCAGCTTCCGCCAGCACTCGTCGCCGCGCATCTTGATCAGCCCCGCCCCGAACTCCACCCGGAAGAGCAGCCAGCGCAGGAGGAACAGGACGACGACCGGCGGCGCCACCTCGTCGTTGCCGAGGAACACCGCGACGAAGCCGGTCTCCAGCAGCAGCGACTCCCAGCCGAACGCGTACCAGGTCTGTCCGACGTTGACGATCGAGAGATACAGCGCCCACGGCACCAGCCACAGCAGCATCGCGCCCCACAACGGCAGCAGCGAGTCCAGCCCCGCCACCAGCGCCGCCGCCACCGCGCAGCCCGTCCACGCGCAGCCCGCGAGAAGACGGTCCGAGCAGCGCCACTGGAACAGGCTCGGCGCCCGCCTGAACGGCACCCGCTCGACGAAGCGGGACACCGGCGTCAGACCGCGCTCGCCCAACAGCGCCCGGAACTGCAGCACCGCCGTCAGGAACGCGACCAGGTACACGACGGCCAGCGCCCGCTGGAAGACCAGCCGGCTCAGCCAGTAGTCGGGTGCGGTGAACCACTCCACGGTCGTGCTCCTCTCGTACCCGCTTCGTGTACCCCGCCCGGTCCCCGGGGCCCGTCTGCCCGGTCCCCGCCCCCCGGAGCCCGTCCGGCCGGTCCCGGAGTCGAAGAATCCGACAAATCCTGGCAAGGTGGGGACCATGGCTGATCGGGGAGCGAGCGCCCTGTCACTCCCGGACGACTGGCCCGCCCATCCGGACCCGATCCTGGCGCTCAACCGCATGGGCAGCTTCGACTGGGACCTGGACACGGGACTGTTCCACATGGACCCCCAGGCCTACGAGGTCTTCGACCTGCGCCCGGACGAGTACGACGGGCGCCCCGAGTCGCTGTCGGCGCGCGTCCCCATGGCGGAGAGCCGCCGGATGGACGCCATCGTCGCGCAGGCCATGAAGGACGGCAGCGAGAACTACGGCACCTACTTCCGTCTGCGCCGCCGCGACGGCACCCTGCGGTGGACCCGTACCCAGGGCTACATCCGCCGCGACGAGACCGGCCGGCCCCGCCGGATCATCGGCATCGTCCGCGACGCCACCCAGGAGATCGACGACATCGCGGCCGGCCGCGAGCAGGCCGCACTGGACGAGGCCCGCCGCCGGCTCACCAACGTCGTCCAGCTCGCCACGGCCGCCCTCGCGCACGCCCGCACGGTGGACGACGTCATCGAGGTGCTGCGGGACACCCACGGCCTCACCCGGCTGGGCGCCACCAGCCTGGTGATGGGCCTGGTCGAGGCCGGCCGCATCCGGCTGGTCGCCGACGGCCCCGAGAACAGCTTCGTCCCCGGCACCCGCGTCACCCGGATCGACGAGCCCTACCCCATGAGCGAGGCCGTACGGACCCTCAGCCCCCGCTTCATCGAGTCGCCGGAGGACTTCGCCGAGCGCTACCCCGGGCTGTGGCAGAGCATCACCCACCTGAACATCACCGCGGCCGCCTATCTGCCCCTGATCGCCCAGGCCCGGCCGATCGGTGCCATCGGGCTGCTCTACAGCGACCGGCACGGCTTCTCCCCGGAGGACCGCAACGTCCTGGTCGCGCTGGGCAGCGGCATCGCGCAGAGCCTCCAGCGGGCCATGCTCTACGAGCAGGAGATGGACCTCGCCGAGGGCCTCCAGCAGGCCATGCTCCCGCGCACGATCCCGAGCGTCCCGGGCTGCGACGTCGCCGTCCGTTACCGCGCGGCCTCCATCGGGGGCGCCCTCGGCCGCGACATCGGCGGCGACTGGTACGACCTGATCCCGCTGCCCGGCGGGCGCGTCGGCGCCGTCATCGGAGACGTCCAGGGCCACGACACGCACGCCGCGGCCGTCATGGGCCAGCTGCGCATCGTGCTGCGCGCCTACGCCGCCGAGGGCCACCCGCCGGCCACGGTGATGGCGCGGGCCTCCGTCTTCCTGCACGAGCTCGACACCGACCGCTTCGCGACCTGCCTGTACGCGGAGGCCGACCTGGGCACCGGCGTGGTCCAGGTGGTCCGCGCCGGGCACATCGACCCCCTGCTGCGCTCCGGCAACGGCACCTGCCGCCACGTCCACGTCGAGGGCGGGCTGCCGCTCGGCCTGTCCGCCGAGTTCGGGCGCCTCGCCTATCCGGTCGCCACCCTCGAACTGGACCCGGGCAACACCCTGCTGCTGTGCACCGACGGTCTGGTCGAGCAGCCCGGCGCCGACCTGGACGAGGGCATGGCCGTCCTCACGGCGCTGATCAGCTCCGGGCCGCAGGACGTACGGGACCTGGCCGACCGGCTGATCGACGTGGCCGACGAGCGCCGCGGCGACGACGACGTCGCGCTGCTCCTGCTGCGCCGGCACGGCCTGGGCACCCCCCGGACCTTCGGCCGGGTCCAGCAGCACCTGTCACCGGGGGACCCGGAGGGCCTCACCGAGGCCCGGCACATGATCCGCGCCGCGGTCAGGTCCTGGGGGGCCAGGGGGCAGAGCGACGAGATCGAGCTGGTCGCCGACGAGCTGATGACCAACGCCCTCATGCACACCGAGGGCTCCGCGATCGTCACCCTGCGGCTGCTCACCGGCACCGACCGGCGGCTGCGGGTCGAGGTCGAGGACTCCTCCAGCGCCCTGCCGCGCCGCCGCGAGGCCGGGGACGACGGGGTCTCCGGGCGGGGGCTGCTGCTGGTGGAGACGCTCGCCGACGAGTGGGGCGTGGAGGCCCGCGGCGGCGGCAAGGTCGTGTGGGCGGAGTTCGTGGCGGCGCACGGCGCGAGCTGACCCCACTGGCACCGCCGGCGGCCGGTGGCACTCTGGACGTATGCCAGAACTGCCCGAGGTCGAAGCGCTCCGCGACTTCCTGACCGAACACCTCACCGGCCGCGAGCTGGTCCGGGTCCTGCCCGTGGCGATCAGCGTCCTGAAGACGTACGACCCGCCGCTCACGGCGCTGGAGGGCCGCCAGGTGGCCGGTGTGCACCGCTACGGCAAGTTCCTCGACGTCGAGGCGGCCGGCGGCCCGCATCTGGTGACCCATCTGGCCCGGGCCGGCTGGCTGCACTGGAAGGACAGCCTCCCCAGCGGCCTGCCCAAGCCCGGCAAGGGCCCGCTGGCGCTGCGTGTCGCCCTGGAGACCGGCGCGGGCTTCGACCTCACGGAGGCGGGCACACAGAAGCGGCTCGCGGTGTACGTCGTCGCCGACCCGCGGCAGGTACCGGGCGTGGCCCGGCTCGGGCCCGACCCGCTCGCCGACGACTTCGACGAGGCGCGCTTCGCCGCCCTGCTCGACGGCGAGCGGCGGCAGCTCAAGGGCGCCCTGCGCGACCAGAGCCTGATCGCGGGCGTGGGGAACGCGTACAGCGACGAGATCCTGCACGCCGCGAAGATGTCCCCGTTCAGACTGGCCGCCTCGCTCACCGACGAGGAGACCGCCCGGCTGTACGCGGCCCTGCGCGGCACGCTCACCGAGGCCGTCGAACGCTCCCGGGGCATCGCCGCCGGACGGCTGAAGGCCGAGAAGAAGAGCGGGCTGCGGGTCCACGGCCGCACCGGCGAGCTCTGCCCGGTGTGCGGCGACACCATCCGCGAGGTCTCCTTCAGCGACTCCTCGCTCCAGTACTGCCCGACCTGCCAGACCGGCGGCAAGCCGCTGGCGGACCGGAGGATGTCCCGGGTGCTGAAGTGACGGCGTCGCCGAGCGACGGCGGTCGCCGGGGCGGCGGTCAGCCGGCCGGCAGCGTCACCAGGTGCTCCCCGGTCTCGGTCCGCACCTCGTAGCGGGCGATCTGGTCGGGATGCAGAGCGGCGCCGCCGCGCATGGTGTGCGGCCGGGCGTCGTGCCCGGGGACCTTCCAGCTGGTGATCGTCTGCTCGGACCCGTCGCGGCCCACGGCGACGAGCCGGCACGAGCGCGGGCCCGCCCCGTCCTTCACCTCGAGTCGGACGTCCGTGCCCCAGGTCTCGGCCTCGGCCGTGATCCGCGCCCACACCCCGGACCGGGCGTCGCTCGCGGTGACCGGCGCCGCCGGGCCGCCCTGGCTCGCGTACAGCACGGCGCCGGGTCCCGCCACGGCGCACACGACGGCGGCGGCCACGGCATACAGCACCCGCCTGCGGCCGGCCCGGTGGCGTGCGGCCACCTCGGACAGCAGCCGGTCGAGCAGTCGCGGGCCGGGCCCGGTCAGAGGGTGGACGATACGGGGCGTCGCCTGCCGGTACAGCATCAACTGGCGGGCGGCGGGACCGAACTCGGTCACCTGGGCCGCGCACCGGGGGCAGTCCATGAGGTGGTCCTCGAAGCGGAACGCTTCCGCCTCGTCCAGCACGCCGAGCGCGTAGGCGCCGACGTCACGATGCCTTTCCAGGGACCTCATGCCGAATCCTCGTACCGTTGGGTGCGGGTGGGGTTACTCCTTGCTCCCACCCGTACGCACCGGACCGCCGAATCACTCAAGCCACCGCGGAATCGCAATCAAGGTGTTCGGAGCGGTCCGAGGCGTGGATTGGTCCGTCCCGGAAGAACCTCCGCGAGCCGGCCGGGAGGGCTAGAACAGATGGATGGCGAGGTGCCCGAGCGGCAGTCCCAACTGCCAGGCCGGTGTCCACACCTTCGGTCCCTCGTCCTCCCCGGTGACCGGTGCTCCGCCGGGGACCGCGTTCAGGTCCGGGGCGAGCAGTTCGGTCTCCTGGAGCCAGCGCCAGGCCTCCCGGGCCAGCTCCAGGTCCGGCGAGTGGCGCCGGGCGGCGACCGCGTCGGCCGTGATCTCGGCCAGCCGCCCGTGCACCCACTCGTGCCACGGCTGGTCGTAGGCCGTCAGGGACAGCCAGGTCTCCAGGTGGGTGACGACCCGGATGCCGCTCAGCTCTTTCTCCGTGTCGGACAGGAAGACGGTGAGCGCCAGCGCGTCGCGCCCGGCTCGGAACTCGAAGGACGTCGGCGGCATCAGGTCGCCGGTCCGCAGCAGCTCGTCGGCGATGTACTCGGCGTACAACCACGCCATGGGAACGCTCAGTTCGCCCCCACCGGTGCCGTCCGTGCTCTCTTGCCCTCTGTGCGGCATCCCTTCCTGCCTTCCTCCGGTCCGTGCGCGTCGCCCGACCCGGGTCATGGGCCCCGTCCGGAACACGGATGAGGACAGCCGATTACCCAACCGGGGCCCAGGGCAAGGCGCTTTACAGAGGCTTGACCATATGGTCGGTTTCACCGCAGGTCGGCGGAGTATCCCGGTAGCACCCTGCGCAGAGCGCGCAGCGCGTAGTACGCGCGGGACTTCACGGTACCGGGCGGGACGCCCAGGGCGGCCGCGGCTTCCGCCACACTCGCCCCCTGGAAGTACACCAGCACCAGGACTTCACGGTGCTCCGGAGTGAGTGTCTTCACAGCCTCGCGCACATCGAGGGCCGCGGCGGCCCGTTCGGCATGATCCGCGCAGACCCGCGCGTTCTCCAGCACGGCGTCGCCGACCTCCGGGGGGCGCGCCTGACGGGCGCGGCGCGCGTCGATCGCGAGGCGCCGCGCCACGGTGAGCAGCCAGGGCCGTACGGAGTCGAAGTCGTCCGCGCGCAGGGCCTCGGGATGCTGCCAGGCGCGGACCAGGGTCTCCTGCACGAGGTCCTCGGCGCGTTGCCGGTCGCCGTCGCTGAGCCGCAGCAGCAGCGCGAAGAGCGGCCGGCCGTGCTCGCGCTGCAGTGCGGCGAGCTCGTGCTCGGCGGTCGTCCCGTTCGCTGTGTCCGTCAGGGTGATTCCGGCCGTCATGGCCGTATGCCACCGCAGGGGGCCGCCCGGGGACAGGGCGCGCGCACGGGCGTGCGGCGGACGGTCGATCGCGTCGACGAACGGTTCGACGAACGGTCGGCGCACCCCGTTCGCGCACGCCGGACGGGCTAATGGGCGTGTCGGAGCCGCCTGTGACGAGGCGCGCCTCTTTACCTGTTTGTAAGTAAATGTGACTTTTCATCGGTGTGTGCGACCCAGCGGGGTGAACGGATGATCACACGCAGCCGGCAGGTGGCCCTGGCCCTGACCGCCCTCCTCACCGCGGGCGCGGCCTGCCAGGCCCGCGACCACGAACCGCCGAAGCGGCCGGCGCCGGCCCCGTCCGCCGCGGACGCCGGTGTCTTCACCCTGGTGGCCTCCGGGGACGTGCTCCCGCACGACTCGATCATCGAGCGGGCCCGCTTCGACGCCGGCGGCACCGGTTACGACTTCGGTCCCATGCTCGCCGGAGCCCGGCCCGTCGTCTCGCGCGCCGGTCTCGCCCTGTGCCACATGGAGACCGTCTACGGCGCCAACGGCGACTACAGCGGCTACCCCCTCTTCAGGTCCCCGCCCGAGGTGGCGAAGGCGCTGGCCGCCACCGGCTACGACGGCTGCTCCACCGCCTCCAACCACAGTGTCGACGACGGCGCCGACGGCATCCGCCGCACTCTGGACGCCCTCGACCGGGCCGGCGTACGGCACGCCGGGACGGCGCGCACCGAGGCCGAGGCGGGCACCGCGACGGTCCTGCGCGCGGGGCGGGCCGAGGTGGCCCACCTCGCCTACACCCTGCACACCAACGGCCGTCCGCTGCCCGCGGGACAGCCCTGGGCGGTCGGCCTGATCGACGAGGCGCGCATCGTCGAGGATGCGCGGGCGGCCCGCAGGGCCGGCGCGGACGTCGTCGTCGCGTCGCTGCACTGGGGCACCGAGTGGCAGGACGAGCCCGACCGGGACCAGTTGGCCCTGGCCCGGAGCCTGACCGCCGCGCGCACCGGCGACCGCCCCGACATCGACCTGATCCTCGGCACCCACGCCCACGTCCCGCAGGCCTACGAGAAGATCAACGGCACCTGGGTGGTCTACGGCATGGGGGACCAGATCGCGGGCGAGATGGTCAACGACGAGGGCGCCCGTGATCCACGCGGCAACCAGTCGACCATCGGCCGCTTCACCTTCGCCCCGCCCGAACGGCCCGGCGAACGCTGGAAGGTGACCAGGGCCGAGTTCGTCCCGCAGTTGTTCGACGTCGACGCCGGCCGGGTGGTGAACCTCAACCGGGCGCTCGACGAGGGTGCCGACGTACGCGCCGTGCGCGACCGCGTCCGCGACGTCGTCCTCGGCCGGGGCGCGGCCGAGGACGGCCTGGTGATGGGAAAGTAGGTCAGGAGTCGTCCACGTGGTCCAGGGCCGTCAGCATGGCCCCGAGCACCCGCAGACAGGCGGCCACGTCGGCGTCCGTGAGGTCCGGGCCGACCTCGCGCAGCAGCCGGTGCTCCCGGTCGAGAACGCCCCCGATCGTGTCCCGGCCCCGGGCGGTGAGCCGGATCAGCGATGACCGGCGGTGCGCCGGGTTCGGGATGCTCTCCACCAGGTCCCGGGCCGCGGCGTCGTTGACCATCCGCTGGACGAACTGGCGGCTGATCGCCTGGGCCCGGCCCATCTGCGGCACGGTCATCGGCCCCCCGCGCCGCAGCATCGTCAGCACGGCGCGGACGCCCACGGACAGCCCGTCGGCGGCCAGGCCCTGCTCGACGCCGCGCTGTGCGCGCCGGTAGAGGGGGCCGACCAGGTCGTATACCTCGGTGAGGCGTCGCGCGAGCGCGTCCGGGGGGAGGGGGGCGTCGATGTCGTTCACCCTGCCATCATGACACCTTGGTTGCCAGAATCAGGTCTCACATGACACCTTGGTTGTCATGAATACCGTTTCGGACCTCCGCTTCTTCACCTCCGCCGACGGCGACCTCGCCTACCGCGACACCGGCACCGGTGACCCGGTCGTCCTGCTGCACTCCGGGTTCACCGACCACCGTGTGTTCGACGCGCAGATCCCGGGCCTCGCCCGGCGGTACCGCGTGATCGCACCCGACGTCCGCGGACACGGCGCCTCCGCCAACGCGACCCGGCCGTTCCGCTGGGCGGACGACCTCGCCGCCCTGCTGCGCCACCTCGACGCCGGCCCGGCGGTGCTCGTCGGGGCGTCCATGGGGGGAGCCATCGCCATCGACACGGTCCTTGAGTACCCGGAGCTGGTCCGTGCGGTGGCCGCCTGCGGGGCGTCCACCAGCGAGTTCGAGTACACCGACCCGTGGGTGCGCGGGGTGCGGGCAGAGCAGGCCCGCGCACTGGGCGCGGGGGACGTCGAGGGCTGGCTCACGGCGTTCCTGCGCTTCGTGCCGGGGGAGCACCGGAGCCTCGACGACGTCGACCCGGACGTGCTGCGCCGGGTGCGCGAGATGGCCCTCGGCACCCTCTCCAAGCACACTCCGGACGAGGAGAACCACCACGTGCCCCTGACCGGCACCTGGGCCCGCGTCCCGGAGATCGGCGTCCCGGTCCTCACCGTCAACGGCGCCCTGGACGCGCCCGAGCTGATCGCGGAGGCCGAACGGCTCGCCCGCACGGTCCCGGACGGCCGTTCCGTCACCGTCGAAGGCGTCGCGCACTACCCGAACATGGAACGGCCCGAGGTCTTCGAGGAGATCGTCACCGGATTCCTGCGCACCCTCTAACGGCGGGCCAGCTCCGACTTCCGGTACGAGTACGCGAAGTAGATCACCAGGCCGATCACGAACCACACGGCGAACCGGACCCAGGTCTGCCACTGGAGGAACGTGATCAGCCAGATCGAGAAGACGATGCCCAGCGCCGGCACGAACGGCATCCACGGCGTGCGGAAGGTACGCGGCAGGTCCGGCTGCCGGTAGCGCAGCACGATCACCGCCGCGCACACCACGACGAACGCCAGCAGGATGCCGATGTTGGTCAGTTCCGCCGCCTCGCCGATGGGCAGGAACCCGGCGATCACGGCCGACGCGAACCCGACGATCCAGGTGACCCGGGTCGGCACGTGCCGCGTCGGATGCGTCTTGGCGAACCACTTGGGCAGCAGCCCGTCGCGCGACATGGAGAACCACACGCGGGTCACACCCAGCATGAACGTGAACATCACGGTCAGGATGCCGATGATGGCGCCCACCGCGATGATGTCCGCGAGGGAGCTCAGCCCCACCGACTTGAACGCCGTCGAGAAGCCGCTCTCCGGGTCGATGCTCTGGTAGTTCTGCATACCGGTCAGCACCAGACAGGCCGCCACGTACAGCACCATCGAGATGATCAGCGAGTAGATGATGGCCTTCGGCATGTGCCGCTGGGCGTCCTTCGACTCCTCGGCGGCCGTCGACATGGCGTCGTAGCCGAAGACCGCGAAGAAGACCGTCGCCGCACCGGTGAACGCCCCGCCGACCCCGAACGGGAAGAACGGGTGGTAGTTCGAGGTGTTGATGTGGAAGACGCCGACCCCGATCACCAGCAGCACCACCAGCACCTTCAGCACGACCACGACCATCTCGAAGCGGGCGGCGTTCCTGATGCCCAGCGTCAGCAGATACGCGATCAGCAGGCACAGCACGGACGCGAACAGGTCGACCCGGTGCCCGTCCCCGGTGCCGGGCGCCCCCAGCATCCAGTGCGGCAGGTCGGCGCCCATCTCACCGACCAGGAAGCTGAAGTAGCCCGAGATGCCGATCGCGACCACCGCCACGATCGCCGTGTACTCGAGGAGCAGGTCCCAGCCGATGAACCAGCCCACCAGCTCGCCCAGGACCGCGTAGCCGTAGGTGTACGCGGAGCCCGCCTTCGGGATCAGCCCGGCGAACTCGGCGTACGACAGGGCGGCCGCCGCGCTCGCGACGCCCGCGATGAGGAAGGAGACGAGGACCGCGGGGCCCGCCGTGCCGTTGGCGACCGTGCCGGCCAGCGTGAAGATACCGGCCCCGATGATGCCGCCGACGCCGATCGCGGTCAGCTGCCACAGTCCCAGCGAGCGGACCAGGCCCCCGTCGCTGCCCGCCTCCTCGATGTGCTCGATGGGTTTGCGGCGGAGCACACCCTCACCCATGCGGAACCCGGCCATGCGCCTCACCTCTTCGTGAACGGCAAACGGCTGACGGTGGATCATGATGACGCACACCCGCCCGCGACGGAAGCCACGACGCACGGAGGACCCGGGAGGCCCACAGCGCCCCGCCAGGGCTACGGCACCACCGTCACCGGCCAGCGGCCCGCCTTCACCAGCCGCACGGCGACCGAGCCGACGAACCGGTGACCGGCCTGTTCGGAGGCGCCCACGACCACCGCGTCCGCCTTCAACCGGTCGGCCGTCGTCACCAGGCCGCCGTACGGGTCGCCGCGGGACGTGTGGAACTCCCAGCGGATGTCGAATATCCCCTTCACCCGCTCGGTCGCCTCCCGGATCTGCGCCACCAGCTCCTCGGCGATCTCGTCGGTCGTCTCCGCCACCGGCGCCCCAAGCGCCGCGCCCCCCGCCAGGACCGGCTGCACGTACACCACGGCCAGCAGGGCGCCCTGCCGCCTGGCCAGCCCGCCGGCGTAGGCCGCGGCCCGCAGCGAGGAGTCGGAGCCGTCCACACCGACGACGATGACCTTCGGCCCGTCCGTGCCGCGTTCGAACCGATGGGAGTGCTGTTCCGTCACGCGGCGAGGCTATCGGAGTCTTCCGTGACCTTGGGCCGGGCGGGTGGTTCCCTGCCGCCGCCCCGGTGTTGCACTGGTGCGGCGCACCGCGACCGGGCGACTGATGAGTCATGGAGAAGGATCAGTTGCCCACGCGCCGCACCCTGCTCACCGGCGTCGCGGCTCTGGGAGCGGCCGGCGCAGGCGGCGCACTCGCGGCCGGCCTGGGAACCGAACCGGCGCGGCCGCCCGCCCCCGCCCCCGGCCCACCGCAGCGCAGCCCGCTCAAGCCCTCCGAATACCGCCTGCGGCCCCTGGCCGGACACGGCGCGGCACACGCCACGCCCCGGCGGCCCCCGGTGCGCAGCGAACCGATCCTGCGCGTGACGGGCCGGGGCCGCACCATGCTGCTCACCTTCGACGACGGACCCCACCCCGAATACACCCCGCAGATCCTGGACACCCTCGCGAAGTACGAGGTGCGCGCGACGTTCTTCGTGTGCGGGGAGATGGCGGACTACAACCGGGACCTGCTCTCCCGGATGTCCGACGAGGGGCACGTGGTCGGCAACCACACCTGGTCCCATCCGCTGCTGACCAGCCTCACCCGGCGCCGCATCCGCTCCGAGATGGAGCGTACGAGCGAGGTCGTCGAGCAGGCCTACGGTGAGGCGCCCCGCTGGTTCCGGGCCCCGTACGGGGCGTGGAACCGCGCCGCCTTCCAGCTCGGCGCGGAACTCGGCATGGAACCCCTCGCCTGGACCGTGGACACCCTCGACTGGACGACGCCCGGCACCGGCACCATCGTCGACCGGGTCGAGGACGGCGCCGCCCCCGGCGTCGTGGTGCTCTCGCACGACGCCGGGGGCGACCGTTCACAGAGTGTCCGCGCGCTGCGGCGCTATCTGCCCGTACTGCTCGACTCCGGCTACCACCTCACCGTCCCCCGGCGGCGCCTGCTCTGATCCCACCGCGCCCGCCCGGCCGGGGCCGCTCAGCGGACCTCGGCCAGGCGGGCGAAGACGACGACGTTCCCTTCGTAGCCGTTCTGCTTGGAGAATCCGCCGCCGCAGGTGATGACCCGCAATTCGGGGCCGCCTTTCGAGGCGTAGACCCGGTCGCCGGGGAAGTTGTTCTTCTCGAACACCTCGATGCCGTAGATCTCGAAGACCGCCGTCTTTCCGTCCTGGCGGTGCACCTCCACCTTGTTTCCCTTCTTCAGGGCGCCGAGCCCGTAGAAGACGGCGGGACCCTGCTGGTTGTCGACATGGCCGACGACCACCGCGGTGCCCTTCTCGCCGGGGGCGACCGCGCCGGTGAACCAGCCCGCCAGGTTCGGGTCCTCGGGCGGCGGCGCGTCGACCCAGCCGTCCACGTCGAGACCGACCCCCATGACCGGCGCGTCGACCTGGATCGCGGGGATGGAGACCCGGTCGGGCACCGAGTACGGCAGCGGCGTGACACCGGTGGCGGCGGCGTCACCGGCCGCCACGCGGGTGTCCGAGGCGGCGGCCGACGCCGGCTGCGGCGGGCCCACGTCGAATTCCCCGGAGCCGTTGCGGATGAGCGCGAGACCGGTCAGCAGAACAAGCGCTATCACGCCCCAGGGAGCGCGCTTCCTCCGCCGCTCCTCCTCTTCGGCCAACTCGGAGTCGTACATTCGCCATCCCCTCTCGACCCGGCCGTCGCCGGATCATCCGCGCATACGAGCACGCTAAGCGCCGTCCGTCCGACCGGCGACGGGGCGGCGGCGAACGGGTGGCGGGCGCGTCCTGCCGTGCGCCATCCGGGATGTGTCGGGCGGAGATCTTCTGACGGTGCGTGACCTGCGGTGATCCCCACTCGCGCCGTCCTGGCCCGGTTCGGCCCTCACCAGGACGGACCATTCCCGAAGTGCGGCCTCGGGCACGGCAACTGAGGGTCTGTCTGGGAGGCGCTTTCTCGCCGATCGACCGGGGACGGGTCCCGGGGCGTCTTCCGCGGAGGATCACATGCGCAACACTCGTGCCCTCGCGGCAGCCGGCGCCGCGGTCGCTGTCCTCGGACTGGCCGCCCCCGCGGCCACCGCCGGCGGCGATCACAACCAGCCGAGCAACATCGTCGCCCTGCCGAGCGTCATCGCCCGGGGCGGCCAGATGACCGTCACGGTCGACGGCTGCCCCCAGGGCGGCACGATGACCTCGGACGCCTTCCGGACCACCCACCTGACCCCGGTCAGGGGAGCCAACGAGACCTCCAGGGGCACCGCCACCATCAAGGAGAACGCCCGGCCCGGCTCGTACGACATCACCGTCAACTGCTCCGGCCGCAGGCTGACCCGGCCGGCGGCCTTCACCGTCATCGGTGGTGTCCGCGGCGGTCTCGGCGGCAGCAACTCCAGCGGGGCGACCTCGACCGACATCGCGATCGGTGGCGGGCTCGTCGCCGCGGCCGTCGCCGGTGGCGGGCTGTTCTGGATGCGCCGCAGGTCCGAGCGGCGGATCTGACCCGTTCCCGGGCGCACCGTACGGGTCCCGTCTTCGGGGGCGGGCCCGTCCGGACCCTCCGGCCCCCCCGGGTACCGCGCTCCGGCCCCGCACGGCCGGAGCGCGCCCGCACCGCGACAGGGCTTCGCCCCGGACCCGGCAAGGGTCCGGGGCGAAGCCCTGTCGCGGTGCGGTGGGATCAGGCGCCGCCGTCCTCGCCGGAACGGCGGCGCGAGAGGTGGTACGCCGCGCCCACCGAGCCCGCGACGAGCGCCGCACCGAGCCCGGTCCGCGTCAGGTCGAACCCGGCGATGCTGCCGCCCTCGCCGGCGTGCACGCCCTTGGGGTGACGGGTCTCGGGGTCCGGGTGGTGCGAGCCGCCGCCCGCGATGGTCAGGCTCACCGTGCCGGACCGCTCCCCGCACGCGAACGCCACCAGGTAGACCGCCCCGCGCCGGGCGTCCCGGTGCACGCGCACCGTCGCCGACGACTCGTGCCGGGGGATGGTGACCGTGTCGAACACCGGTGACGTGACGGTGACCCGGCCCCGGCAGCCCGCGCCGGTGCGGCCCACCCCCAGCGTCACCTCGCCGCCCGGCGCCACGCTGGCGGGGTGGACGGTGAAGCCGAACGTGTCCGAGCCCACGGCTCCGGCCGGTACGCAGGCGGAGAGGGCGGCGACGCCCAGCAGTGCGACCGAGGCGACGGGTATCGCGCGCATGGTGAATCCTCCGGATCCCCGAGGAGCGGCGGCGGACCTGTTCCGCTCGCGCCGGAAAGGCACCTCGATGTCCGAAACGCTAGGAAGCCGTGCGCGTGGGCGCGATCGCAGTCGCGCGAATGGGGCACGAGCTTGGGCCGCTCAGGGGGTGGCCGTTCGGATCGCGGCGGCTCCGGGCAACGGTGCCGGGCGGGACCCGAACGTCACCCCCGAGGGACGGTGACGGCCTGCCGGCCGTCGTCCGGCTCCGGGTCAGTCCCCGGCACCGGGGAAGAGGCTCAGGAACGGGTCGGTCGAGGCCGACACACCCCGGCTGAAGGGCGCGTCGAAGTCCCAGATCAGGAAGAGCAGGAAGGCGATCAGCGCGGAGAACAGCCCCGCCAGGACCAGTTCGCGGGGCGTACGCCGGATCTGCAGGGCGAAGACCATGCCGATCGTGACGACGGCCCCGGCGATGAGCCCGAACCACACCACTCCCGGCATGGTCGCCCCGGTCGACTGGGCCCGGGCGCTGCGGGCCTGGTCCGCGACGGCCACCTGGTCGACGAGGGGCTGGTACGCCTGGGCCTCGAAGTCCGACCTCGGCTCGTAGTCGGTGACGTCCGCGCGCACCCGGTCGAGCAGTTCGGTGCCGCGGTCGGTCACCTCACCGTGGTCGGCCATGGCCTTCCACTCGGTGGTCACGACGTGTCCGACATAGGCGTTGACATCCGCCCGGATGCGATCGCGGACCTCGGGCGGATACACCCGGACGCGCTCCGAGATCTCGTGCAGCGCGACTGCCTCCGTCTGCACGTAGTCCTGGGCGGCGCTGCGCGCCTCCCAGACACCGGCGATGGCCAGCCCCAGGACGATGGCGTACACCACTCCGATCCACATCGTCATGTACTCGATGACGTCCGGGGTCTCATTGATGTCCTCGTCGTCGGACGCGGTGCGGTGCCGTAGAAGGGTGACGATGACCACCACGACACAGGCGGCCAGCATCGCGAGGGTGAGAACAAGCCATTCCGGCAAGGGAGGCCTCCAGGAATCAGCGCGCACGGAGCGCGGCCACGGCCACCACCGCGGGCACCGTGATGAGCAGGACGAAGACGAGCGGAGAAGTGGCCCCGCGCGAGGACCGCCGCGGCGGCCGGGCGGTGCGGTGACGCGGATAGTGCACCGGGCTGAGCGACGGCCGGGGCGTCGGTGTGACCGACGGAGCGGGCGCGGGCGCCGCGGGACGGGCCGGCGGCGGGGTGGGAGCGGGCGTCGGGGCGGGCGCCGGAGCGGGCGGGGGCGGCGCCGGCCGCGGCGCGGGAGGCGGAGGCGGTGGTTCGGGTTTCGGGGCCGCAGGCGTCGGCGGGGGCGGTTTCGGCGCCGGGGGCGGTGGGGGAGGGGGCTTCGGCGGTGGAGGCGTGGGCGTGGGCGTGGGTGTCGGTGTCGGTGTCGGAGTGGGCCTGGGACAGGGCGGGAAGGTCGGCCAGGAAGCGCTCCCGGCGACCGCCACCGCGTCGGTACCGCCCGGACCGGTCGACGCGTACGCACAGGCGTCGGCCTGCGCCGGGCCGACCGGTATGCCGACGAGAGTGAACGTCAGCGTCACCAGGGCCAACACCCGCCCGGCAAAGGCGGATCGGGTCGGTTCGGGTCCATGCACGACGCAGATCATGAGGCCTGGTGCACCGGGCCACGCCCGAGTGCGCGGCGATTGCCCCGAAGGAGGGACAACCCCCCGCCAGCGGTTTGACACGGCGGACCCGCGCGCGCCGGTGCCCCGCACGTGCGTACGAGGCCGTCGCGCGCCGGAGCCGGCGACCCGCACGCCCCCCGGCTGCTCGCCGCCGCGGGGAGGCGGCCACGCGGTCGGGTCCGGAAAGAAACCGGCGTCCGCGTTGAACACAACCGGCTCCCGCGTGCGTACCCAGTGTCGTGGGGCGGCCGGCAGGGCGCCCCGACACCTTCGTGACGATCGGGGATTGACGATGAAGACCTCCTGGCGGAGCGCCTCACTCGTGGTGGGCGCCGCGGCGGTGCTGGCGCTGACGACGGCATGCGGCCAGGACGGCGGCGGCGCCACCGGCAGTCAGAACGTGGGCGCGACGGCCGCGCCCGGCGACGTCGGCGACCTCGGGGCGGGAGCCGGAGACGGACTCGCCACCGGCGCGGGCGCCGGGCAGGCGCCGGCGAGCGCGCCGGAACCCGCGGGCAAGCTGTCCGTCTCCGCGAACGCGGAGATCGGCGAGCTGGTGACGGACGGAGCGGGCCGCACCCTCTACCGCTTCGACGCCGATACGGCCGAGCCACCCAAGACGACGTGCGAGAACGACTGCGCCACCGCCTGGCCGCCGGTGGCCGCCGACGACGCCCTCGCCGGCGAGGGCGTCGACAAGGCCGTGCTCGGCGAGGTCACCCGCCCCGACGGCACCAAGCAGCTGACGATCGGCGGCTGGCCCGCGTACCGCTACGCCAAGGACACCGCCGCGGGCGACGTCAAGGGCCAGGGCGTCGGCAAGAAGTGGTACGCGCTGGCCGCCGACGGCAAGAAGGCCAAGGCCGAGCCGGCCGCCGGGCTCTCCACCCGCGAGGACCCGAAGCTCGGCGAGATCGTCGTCGACAAGAACGGCATGACCGTCTACCGCTTCATGAAGGACGAGGCCTGGCCGAAGCCGGTGTCGGCCTGCACGGGTGCCTGCGTGGAGAAGTGGCCGGTCGTGGCGCCCGTCGAGGCCAACGACACCAAGGACGTGGAGAAGAAGGGGCTGATGAGCTTCACCCGGCCCGACGGTGCCGCGCAGCAGACGATCGACTGCTGGCCGATCTACACCTTCGGCGGCGACAAGGAGGCCGGTGACACCAACGGCCAGGGCGTCGGCGGCACCTGGTACGCCGTCGCACCCGACGGAAAGCCGGTCGGCGCGCCGAAGAAGTAGCGCCCTCCCGCCCGCCACCCTTCGGCGCACGACCCGCGGGCCGTCCCCTCCGTACCCGGACGGAGGGGACGGCCCCGTTCGTGCGCTTTGGCGTGCCTTCGCCCACGGCACGTGCCCGAGGCAGTGACCGGGAACGGACGGTCAATTTCCGTTTGGGCTCGCCCCTTTGGCGGGCGATCAGTAGCCTCGGCTCGAACACCGGACCGCCTATGCCTTGGAGAGCTAGATGGAGCGTCCCGCCTGGGCCCCTCGCAGCATCGACATCTCGGTGCCCAGCGTGTCCCGGATCTACGACTTCTACCTGGGCGGTTCGCACAACTTCGAGGTCGACCGGGAAGCAGCCCGCAGGGCCATGGAGTTCATGCCGGGACTCCCCAAGATCATGCAGGCGAACCGGGCGTTCATGCGCCGGGCGGTGCGCTTCGCGGCCGGCGAGGGCGTCGACCAGTTCCTGGACATCGGCTCCGGCATCCCCACCTTCGGCAACGTGCACGAGGTGGCCGGACGCAGCCGCCCCGGCGCCCGCGTGGTGTACGTGGACCACGACCCGGTGGCGGTCGCGCACAGCCAGGCCGTCCTGGCCGGCCACGACGACGCGGACGTCGTGGCCGGCGACCTCCTCAAGCCCGGGGAGATCCTGGCCAGCCCCCAGGTGGAGCGGCTGATCGACCTGAATCGACCGGTCGCCCTGCTGCTGGTTGCCATACTGCACTTCGTGGAAGACGAGGACGACCCGTACGCCGCCGTGGCCGAGCTGAGCGACGCGCTCGCGCCCGGCAGCCTGCTCGTCCTCACGCACGCCTCGTACGAGGGAATGCCGCTGCCCGCCGAGCGGGCCGGGGGCGCGGTGGACGTGTACAAGGACATCCGCAATCCGCTGATCATGCGTTCGCGCGAGGACGTCGCGCGGTTCTTCGAGGGGTACGACATGGTGGAGCCCGGACTTGTTCCGATGCCGCGCTGGCGGCCGGAGGGGGAGCCGGAGGAAGAGGACCCTTACGCGTTCTCCGGGTTCGCCGGCGTGGGGCGTAGGGCGTGAGCGCGGAGCCGGACGGGCCGGAGGACAGACTGCGCCGGTTCGCGACGATCTGGAGCCGGGCGGTGTTCCCGGTGACCTCGACCTCGTCCACCCGGCTCGAGTTCGAGGCGGAGCTGCTGCCGCTGGCCCGCAGGCTGAGCGAGGCGCTGCGCGCGCGGAGCCTCGACGCCGAAGAGGCCAGGGCGATCGGCGCCGTGCTCGTCGACGCCCACTGCACCGACCCCGAGGCGCTCTCCCGGACCCTGGACTGCGTCGACGCCTACCTGGTGCTCTACTGCGGCGAGGACGGCGACCCGGAGGGCCTGCGCGCCCGCTCGGCACGGCTCCAGCACGCGATGGCGGCCGGGTTCGCCGCGGCGTTGCGCGCCCGCACCCTCACCGAACAGGAGGCCATCGCGCAGGCCGCCCTGAAGGCCCAGGGCGTGGTGGCCCAGGCACTGCACGCCAGCGAGGCCCGCTTCCGCGCGGTCTTCGAGGGCGCCGCCATAGGCATCGGCATCGCCGACCTGGACGGCAACGTCCTCCAGGTCAACGAGGCGTTGATGCGCATGTTCGGCATCGCCGACCCGACGCTCGGCGGCCGCCGGGCCACGGAGTGGACGCATCCCGACGACGCGCCGCAGACCTGGCGGCTCTACGACGAACTGGTGCGCGGCGAGCGCGAGCACTACCACGTGGAGAAGGCCTTCTACCGGCCCGACGGCACGGTCCTGTGGACCAACCTCACCGTCTCCCTGCTGCGGGACGCCGACGGCACCCCGCAGTACCAGCTCGCGCTGATGGAGGACACCACCGAGCGGCGGCTGCTCCACCTGCGGCTGCGCTACGAGGCCACGCACGACGCGCTCACCGGCCTGCCCAACCGCAGTTTCTTCTTCGAACGCCTGGAAAAGGCCCTGAACGCGGGCCCCGGCCAGCGCTTCGGCCTGTGCTACCTGGACCTCGACGGCTTCAAGGCCGTCAACGACAGCCTCGGCCACGCGGCCGGCGACCGGCTGCTCGTGGAGGTCGCCGACCGCCTGCAGGCCTGCGCCACCGCGCCCGGCGAGATGGTCGCCCGGCTGGGCGGCGACGAGTTCGTCGCGCTGACCACCGGCCCGGACACCCGGCGCGAGGTCGACGAGCTGGCCGGGCGCATCATGAACGCGCTGCTCGCCCCGGTCAGCGTCGACGGCCGCGAGCTGACCGTGCGCGGCAGCATCGGCATCGTCGAGGGCCCGGCGGGGGAGCGCAGCCCGGCGGAGGTGCTGCGCAGCGCCGACATCACCATGTACCGGGCCAAGTCGGCGGGCGGCAACCGCTTCGAGCTGGCCGACCCGGAGGCCGACGCCCGCGTCATCACCCGGCACGGGCTGACCACCGCGCTGCCCGCGGCCCTGGAGCGCGGCGAGTTCTTCATCGAGTACCAGCCGCTGGTCCACCTCGGCGACGGCAGTGTGCGCGGCGCCGAGGCGCTGGTGCGCTGGCTGCACCCGCAGCACGGCGTACTCGGCCCCGACCGGTTCATCCCGCTCGCCGAGCACACCGGACTGATCGTGCCCCTGGGCCGCTGGGTGCTCGAGCAGTCCGTGCGGCAGGCCCGCGCCTGGCGGGAGCGGTACGGCGGGAGCGGCGCCGCGGGCCCGCTGCGCATCAACGTCAACCTCTCGCCCTGCCAGCTCGCCCACCCCGGTCTGGTCCAGGACACCGTCGAGATCCTGGAGCGGACCGGTGTCGCGCCGGACGCGCTGTGCCTGGAGGTGACGGAGTCGGCGCTGATCGGCGCGGACGACGACCTGCTGAAGCCGCTGCGACGGCTGGCCGAGATGGGCGTGGACATCGCCCTGGACGACTTCGGTACCGGGTACTCCAACCTCGCCAACCTGCGCAGACTGCCGGTGAGCGTCCTCAAGCTGGACCGCTCGTTCACCCAGAGCATGCAGCAGTTCCCGGCGGACCCCGTCGACCTGAAGATCGTCGAGGGGATCGTCGCCCTGGCCCACAGCCTGGACCTCGCGGTCACCGTGGAGGGCGTGGAGACCGGCGCCCAGGCCGAGCAGCTGCGCATACTGGGCTGCGACACGGCCCAGGGCTGGTACTACGCCCGTCCGGGCCCTCCGGAGCGGCTGCACCAGCTGGCACTGGTGGACGCCACGGGCTGACACCGGGCCGGTCTGCTCACGTCCCGGCGCGGGCGGCCTCGGCGACCGCCGTCGCCGTGCGGACGAGGGCCGCGGTCGCCGTCGAGCGGGACTGCCGGGGCCAGGCGACGGAGAGGACGACCGCGGGCGCGTCCAGGACCGGGCGATAGGCGACGCCCGGGCGCGGATAGCGGGCGGTGACCGAGGCGGGCAGCAGGGTGACGACCTCCCCGAGGGAGACGGCCGTGAGCACCTGGGCCAGGTCGCCGTGGCCGGGCCGGGCCGCGTCGACGTGCCGTTCCACGGTGTCGGGGCTCAGCCCGAGGTCGGCCAGTTCCAGCCGGTCGCGGGCGGCGAGCGGGTGGTCCGAGGGGAGGACGGCGAGACGCGGTTCGACGGCCAGCGTCTCGGTGTCGAGTCCGGTCCCGTCGAACGGCCCGAGGGCTGGCCGACACGGCCTCCGCGATGGACGGCCAGGGCTTCTACGGCTCGGCCGAGCCCAGCACGCCGGAGACGGCGCCCACGAGCTTCCGCCGCTGGTGCGAGGAGACCCTCAGGCCGGCCACGCTCGCCTGACGGCGGGGCCGTCACCGCTCCAGCAGCATCCGCTGGAGCTCCCGCGCCGCCCTCGGCGGAGCCACGTCGCTGCGATGGGCCAGGGCGATGGTCCGGTGCAGTCCTGGCCGGGCCAGCGGGGTCACCCGCAGCCCGCGCCCGGAGCGCGCGGCCACCATCCGGGGGACGACCGCCAGGCCCAGCCCGGCCCGCACGAAGCCCAGCACCGCGTCCATCTCCCCGCCCTCCACCGCGAAGTCCGGCTCGAAGCCCTCCGCGCGGCACGCGGCCACGGTCAGCTCCCGCAGGTCGTAGCCGTGCCGGAACATCACAAGACGCTCGCCCTCCAGGTCGGCGATGCGCACGGCGCGGCGCCCGCCGCCCGGCGGAGGCGACTCCGGGGACGACACCACCACCAGGTCCTCCCTCAGCAGCTCCACCGTGGTCAGCGACGGTGACGCGGTGGGCAGCGGCAGCACGACCAGGGCCAGGTCGAGCGCACCGCGCGCCAGCTCCCGCACCAGATCGTGCGAGCCGCCCTCCTCGATCAGCAGCCGGACGCCGGGGTAGCGGTCGTGGAAGGCGCGCAGCACATCGGGGAGCAGGCCGGTGCACAGGCTCGGGGTGGCACCGAGGCGGACCCGGCCACGGCGCAGTTGCGCCAGCTCCAGCACCTCGTGCCGGGCGGTGTCCGCGTCGGCCAGGATGCGCCGGGCCAGCGGCAGCAGTGCCTCCCCGGCGTCGGTGAGGGTGATGTTCCCGCGCGCCCGCAGGAACAGGTCCGCGCCCAGCTCCCGCTCCAGCGCCCTGATCTGCTGCGACAGCGACGGCTGCGCCACGTGGACCACCTCGGCGGCCCGGGTGAAGTGCCGGGTCTCGGCGACCGCCACGAAGTACTGGAGCTGTTGCAACTGCATACCGCGAGCATACGTCTGCGATAGATGAAGCCTATGGAAACGAGGCGTTCCATGTCTTGGACCGATGGGGCTCAGCCCGCGTAGCGTCCTGTGCCATGGCTCTGGCAACGCGGACGGACCGACGGCCGTCCATGGCGCGCACCGTGTGGGACTCGACCGTCGGCAAGAAGACAGTGATGGCGGTCAGCGGTCTCGTCATGCTGCTCTACCTGGTCGCCCACATGATCGGGAACCTCAAGATCTACTTCGGGGCCGGGGAGTTCAACCACTACGCCCACTGGCTGCGCACGGTCGGTGAGCCGTTCATGCACTACGAGTGGACGCTGTGGCTGATCCGTGTCGTGCTGGTCGTCGCCGTCGCCGCCCACGCCGTCTCCGCGTACCAGCTCAGCCGCCGCGACATCGGGGCGCGGCCCAGCGGGTACGTCCACAAGAAGCCGCGCGCGAGCTACGCCACGCGCACCATGCGCTGGGGCGGGATCATCCTCGGCCTGTTCATCGTGTGGCACATCCTGGACCTGACCACCGGCACCGTGCACTCCGGCGGCTTCGAGACCGGCAAGCCCTACCAGAACGTCGTGGACACCTTCTCCACCTGGTACGGCAACGCCGTCTACATCGTCGCGATGCTCGCCCTCGGCCTGCACATCCGGCACGGCTTCTGGAGCGCCGCCCAGACCCTCGGCGCCGGCAGCCGTACCCGCGACCGTGCCCTGAGGACGACCGCGAACATCCTCGCGCTGGTGCTCACGATCGGCTTCGTCGCCGTACCCGTGGGCGTCATGACCGGAGTGGTGAGCTGACATGACAACCTACGCCGACTACACGACCGGCGAGCCGGTCGCCGACACCAAGGCCCCCGCCGGCCCGGTCAACGAGCGCTGGGACAGGCGCCGTTTCGAGGCGAAGCTGGTCAACCCCGCCAACCGGCGGGGGAAGACCGTCATCGTCGTCGGCACCGGCCTCGCGGGCGGCTCCGCCGGCGCCACCCTCGCCGAGCAGGGCTACCACGTGGTCCAGTTCTGCTACCAGGACTCCCCGCGCCGTGCCCACTCCATCGCCGCCCAGGGCGGCATCAACGCCGCGAAGAACTACCGCAACGACGGCGATTCCGTCCACCGCCTGTTCTACGACACCGTCAAGGGCGGCGACTTCCGCTCCCGCGAGTCCAACGTGCACCGGCTCGCGCAGGTCTCCGTGGAGATCATCGACCAGTGCGTGGCGCAGGGCGTGCCCTTCGCCCGCGAGTACGGAGGGCTGCTCGACACCCGCTCCTTCGGCGGCGTCCAGGTCTCCCGCACCTTCTACGCCCGCGGCCAGACGGGGCAGCAGTTGCTGCTCGGCGCCTACCAGGCGCTCAGCAGGCAGATCGCGGCCGGCAACATCGAGATGCACCCGCGCACCGAGATGCTCGACCTGATCGTCGTGGACGGCCGGGCCCGCGGCATCGTCGCCCGGGACCTGGTCACCGGGAAGATCGACACCTACTTCGCGGACGCCGTCGTCCTCGCCAGCGGCGGCTACGGCAACGTCTTCTACCTGTCGACCAACGCCATGAACTCCAACGCGACCGCCGTCTGGCGGGCGCACCGGCGCGGCGCCTACTTCGCCAATCCCTGCTTCACGCAGATCCACCCGACCTGCATCCCGCGCACCGGCGACCACCAGTCGAAGCTGACGCTGATGAGCGAGTCGCTGCGCAACGACGGCCGGATCTGGGTGCCGAAGGCCAAGGGCGACGACCGTCCCGCGAACGAGATACCCGAGGACGAGCGCGACTACTACCTGGAGCGCGTCTACCCGGCCTTCGGCAACCTCGTGCCCCGCGACATCGCCTCCCGCGCCGCGAAGAACGTCTGCGACGAGGGCAGGGGAGTGGGCCCCGGCGGCCGGAACCAGAGGGGCGGAGCCGGAGCCTCCTCGGTCGAGGGCGGTGGTGGGAGACGGGAGGGCGTGTACCTGGACTTCGCCGACGCGATCAGGCGCATGGGCCGCAAGGCGGTCGAGGCCAAGTACGGCAACCTCTTCGACATGTACCAGCGGATCACCGACGAGGACCCGTACCAGGTGCCGATGAGGATCTATCCCGCCGTCCACTACACGATGGGCGGACTGTGGGTCGACTACGACCTCCAGACCACCGTCCCCGGCCTGTTCGCGATCGGCGAGGCCAACTTCTCCGACCACGGCGCCAACCGGCTCGGCGCCTCCGCGCTGATGCAGGGACTGGCCGACGGCTACTTCGTGCTGCCGGCCACCATCAACGACTACCTCGCCCGCAACCCCCACGAGGACACCGTCGACGCCGGCCACCCGGTGGTGCAGGAGCTACTGGCCGAGACCGAGGACAGGCTCCATCTCCTCCTGTCCGTCGACGGCGACCGCACCCCGGACTCCTTCCACCGTGAACTGGGCGAACTGATGTGGGAGTTCTGCGGCATGGCCCGTACCGACTCCGGCCTGCGCAAGGCCCTGGAGCGCATCCCGCAGATCCGCGAGGAGTTCTGGCGGCGCATCAAGGTCCCCGGCACCGGTGAGGAGTTCAACCAGTCCCTGGAGAAGGCCAACCGCATCGTCGACTACCTGGAGCTCGCCGAGCTGATGTGCCTCGACGCGCTGCACCGGGCCGAGTCCTGCGGCGGCCACTTCCGTGAGGAGTTCCAGACCCCCGACGGCGAGGCGGCCCGCCGGGACGAGGAGTTCGGGTACGCCGCCGCCTGGGAGTTCACCGGCACCGGCGAGGCCCCCGCCCTGCACAAGGAAGACCTGGTCTTCGAGTACGTCCACCCCACCCAGCGGAGCTACGCATGAAGCTCACCCTGCGCGTCTGGCGGCAGAAGAACGCCGACGCCGACGGCGCGATGTCCACGTACGAGGTGGACGGAATCTCCAGCGACATGTCCTTCCTGGAGATGCTCGACACCCTCAACGAGAAGCTCATCCTCAAGGGCGAGGACCCGGTCGCCTTCGACCACGACTGCCGCGAGGGCATCTGCGGCGCCTGCTCGCTGGTCATCAACGGCGATGCCCACGGCCCCGAGCGCACCACCACCTGCCAGTTGCACATGCGGGCCTTCCGGGACGGCGACACCATCGACATCGAGCCGTGGCGAGCCGCCGCCTTCCCGGTCGTCAAGGACCTGGTCGTCGACCGTTCGGCCTTCGACCGGATCATCCAGGCCGGCGGCTACGTCACCGCGCCCACCGGTGCCGCGCCGGAGGCGCACGCCACGCCGGTGCCGAAGCCGGACGCCGACCTCGCCTTCGAACACGCCGAGTGCATCGGCTGCGGCGCGTGCGTCGCCGCGTGCCCCAACGGAGCGGCGATGCTGTTCACGTCCGCGAAGGTGAACCACCTGAACGTCCTGCCGCAGGGCGCCCCCGAGCGGGAGACACGGGTCCTCGACATGGTGGCGCAGATGGACGACGAGGGCTTCGGCGGCTGCACGCTCGCCGGTGAGTGTGCGACGGCCTGCCCGAAGGGCATTCCGCTGGTGTCCATCACCGGCATGAACAAGGAGTGGCTGCGGGCCACGCGCAAGGTGGCGAAGAGGTAGCCCCATCGACGTTCGCCGAGAAGCGCGGACGGACGGGGCCGGGAGAGGTGCTCCTCCCGGCCCCGTCTCGCTTGTGCGCGCCCGGCATTCAGGAAGCGCACATCCGCGCTCCCGGCAGTCGTCACGCGCAGTACAGCCGGCGTCGGAAGAACTGTGGCGGAGCCGTTCCCACGACCAGGAGCCAGGAGAGCACCCCCATGACCGGTGTACTGACCGCAGACCGCCCCCCGCGCCCCGCCGCGCCCCGCCGCTACACGGTCGCCCTCGCCCGCGACGAGGACGACGTGCGGGCCGCGCAGCGGCTGCGCCACGACGTCTTCGCCGGGGAGATGGGCGCCCTGCTGGCGAGCCCGCTGCCCGGGTACGACGTCGACCCGTTCGACGCGTACTGCGACCACCTGCTCGTGCGCGAGGAGACGACCGGGCAGGCCGTCGGGACCTACCGGCTGCTGCCGCCGGAGCGCGCGGCGGCCGCCGGGCGGCTGTACGCGGAGAACGAGTTCGACGTCGCCGCACTGGACGCGATCCGGCCCTCCCTGGTCGAGGTCGGCCGTTCCTGCGTGCACCCCGACCACCGCGACGGCGCCGTCATCGGGCTCATCTGGGCCGGCATAGCCCGGTACATGACCGACCGGCGCCACGCGTGGCTGGCGGGCTGCTGCTCGCTCCCGCTCTCCGACGGCGGGGCCCTCGCGGCCGGTACCTGGGACCGGGTGCGGGCCAAGCACCTGGCCCCCGAGGAATACCGGGTACGGCCGCTGCTCCCGTGGACCCCGCGCGCCACGCCGCCCGCCACCCGCACCGAACTGCCGGCGCTGCTGCGCGGCTACCTCAGGCTCGGCGCCTGGGTCTGCGGGGAACCCGCCCACGACGTGGACTTCGGTGTGGCGGACCTGTACGTGCTGCTGCCGATGAGCCGGGTCGACCCGCGCTATCTGCGGCACTTCCTCTCCCTGGCCCCGGGCCGATGAGCGGCTGGCTGCCCGGGGCGTCCTGTACCCCCGGGACGTGCGTGGAGCCGGCCGGGTCCGTGGTGGCGGCACCGCGCGCCGTGCTGCGGCTGACGGCGGTCGCCGTCCTCCTCCTGGCCGGGACCGCGGTCGTGCTCACGCCGCTCGGCCGCAGGTGCGTCCCCGACGCCCTGGTGCGGCGCTGGTCCCGGTGGATCGTACGGGCCGCGGGCGTCCGGGTCCGTCTCACCGGCTCCGCCGCGCCCGAGGGCGGCCTGCTGCTCGTCGCCAACCACGTCTCCTGGCTCGACATCCCGCTGCTCGCCGCCGTACGGCCCGCCAGGATGCTGGCCAAGAGCGAGATCGGGCGCTGGCCGGCGGCGGGCGTGCTGGCCGCCCGCGGCGGGGTGCTGTTCATCGAACGGGACCGGCTGCGGGCCCTGCCGGACACGGTCGCCGTGCTCGCGCGGGCCCTGCGCTCGGGAGCCGCGGTCGCGGCCTTTCCGGAGGGGAGCACGTGGTGCGGCCGCGCCCAGGGCCCCTTCCGCCGTGCCGTGTTCCAGGCCGCGCTGGACGCCCGGGTGCCGGTCCAGCGGGTCCGCATCCGCTACCTGGCCGGTGGGCCGGCGGTGAGCACGACCCCGGCGTTCGTCGGCGCGGACACCCTGCCGGCCTCCCTGTGGCGGGTGGCCTCGGCCCGCGCGCTGACCGCCGAGGTGGAGGTGTGCCCGCCGGTGCCGCCGGACCGCCGTCACGACCGCCGTTCGCTCGCCGAGGCCGTCGGCCACCGTGCGCACGGTCACCAGGGGAAAGCACCTTCGAAAAGTATGTGTGTTTTATGAGATATGTACCGTTTCCGTACCGCTGATACGGACATCCGGAAGGCAGACACTCCGGAAGGAGGGTGATGGCAGATGATCACCCGTGAAGAGATCGCCAACGTCCTGGACCAACCGGTCTATGACGGGGACGGCAACAAGATCGGCGACGCCAAGCATGTCTTCTTCGACGACATGACCGGACGTCCCGAATGGGTGAGCGTCAAGACGGGCATGTTCGGCTCGAACGAGTCCTTCGTGCCCATTCGCGACGCCGCGCTGGTGCAGGACCACCTCGAGGTTCCCTACCGCAAGGACCACATCAAGGGTGCGCCCAATGTCGACGTCGACGCGGGCGGCCATCTGTCGGAGACCGAGGAGCACCGGCTCTACGACTACTACGGCATCAACTGGGACAGCGTGCTGTCCGAGGCCGAGCGCACCGACGACGGCCGCTGGGCCGCGGGACCGGGCACGGCCGGAGCGGCGGGTGCCGCGGGAGTGGCCGGCACGACCGGCGAGGCCCGCGCGACGGGCCCGGACGACACGGCGGCCGGCACGGCGGGCGGCATGACCGGCCGCCAGGACGCCATGGAGCGCGAGGGCATGCGCGGCGACGAGGCGATGACCCGCTCCGAGGAGCAGATGCACGTCGGAGTCGAACGGCACGAGTCGGGCCGGGCCAGGCTGCGCAAGTACGTGGTCACGGAAGAGGTGCAGCAGACCGTCCCGGTGAGCCACGAGGAAGTGCGGGTGGTGCGCGAGCCCATCACGGAGTCCAACCGTGACGAGGCCCTCTCCGGACCCGAGATCAGCGAGGCCGAGCACGAGGTCACCCTGCACGCGGAACGCCCTGTCGTGGAGACCGAGACGGTGCCGGTGGAGCGCGTCCGGATGACCACGGAGGAGCACACCGAGAACGAGACGGTGCGCGGCCGGGTCCGCAAGGAACGCATCGAGGCCGAGACCGAGTCCCTCACCGACGACGAGACCCGGCGGGGCCGCGGGTGACCGCCCCCCACTCCCGGCGCGGGACCGAGCGCCGGTGAACCCGCTTCACCGGCGCGTCCCGCCGTCCAGGGCCCGGGCCAGATAGGGCGCGGTGGCGCTCCCCCGTGCCCGCGCCACCCCGGCGGGCGGCCCCTCGGCGACGATCCGGCCGCCCGCGTCCCCGCCGCCCGGCCCCAGGTCGATCACGTGGTCGGCGCCCGCCACCACGGACATGTCGTGCTCGACCACGACCACCGTGTGCCCGGCGTCCACCAGACCGTGCAACTGGCGCATCAGCACCTCGACATCGGCCGGGTGCAGACCGGTCGTCGGCTCGTCGAGCAGGTACAGGGTGTGGCCGCGCCGCCCCCGCTGCAGCTCGCTCGCCAGTTTGATGCGCTGAGCCTCCCCGCCGGACAGCTCCGTCGCGGGCTGGCCGAGCCGCAGGTAGCCCAGACCCACGTCGAGCAGTGCGGCGAGACTGCGCGCCGCCGCGGGCGTGCCGGCGAAGAACTCCGCCGCCCCCTCCACCGTCAGGTCCAGCACCTCGGCGACGGTCCGTCCCCGGTACGTCACTTCGAGCGTCTCCGGGTTGTAGCGCGCCCCGCCGCACTCGGGGCACGGCGCGTACGTGCTGGGCAGGAACAGCAGCTCCACAGCGACGAAGCCCTCGCCCTGACAGGTCTCGCAGCGCCCGCCCGGCACGTTGAAGGAGAACCGGCCCACGCCGTAACCACGCTCCCGTGCCTGGCCGGTGGCCGCGAAGACCTTGCGCACGACGTCGAACAGGCCCGTGTACGTGGCCAGGTTGGAGCGCGGAGTGCGGCCGATCGGCCGCTGGTCGACGGAGACCAGGCGGCCCACTTCGGGCAGGTCCTCGGTGATCTCGCCGACGAGCGTCGACTTCCCGGAGCCGGACACGCCCGTCACCGCGGTGAGCACCCCCAGCGGGAACCGTGCGGTCACCCCGCGCAGATTGTGCCGGGTCACCGGGCCGACCGTCACGGTGCCCCGCGGGCCACGCGCCGCACGCGGGGGCGCGGGGGAGCGGTCGAAGAGGTGGCGGGCGGTGGCGGACTCCGCGACCCCGGCCAGCCCGTCGACCGGACCGCTGTAGAGCACCCGCCCGCCGTGCTCGCCCGCCCGCGGACCGACGTCCACGATCCAGTCGGCGCCGCGCATCACGCCGAGGTGGTGCTCCACGACGAACACCGAGTTGCCGGCCGCCTTCAGCCGTTCCAGCACCGTCAGGAGCGCCTCGGTGTCCGCCGGGTGCAGGCCCGCGGAAGGCTCGTCGAGGACGTACACGACGCCGAACAGCCCGGAGCGCAGCTGGGTCGCCAGCCGCAGCCGCTGCAGCTCGCCCGCCGACAGGGTGGGGGTGGGGCGGTCGAGGCTCAGATAGCCGAGCCCCAGCTCCACGACGGGCGCGATCCGGGAGGTGAGGTCACCGGTGAGCACCGCGGCCGTCTCACCCGCGGTCGGCAGCAAGTCGGTCAGCTCCGTGAGCGGCAGTGCGGCCAGCTCGGCGATGCCGCGGCCGCCGACGGTCACCGCGAGGGCCTCGGCCCGCAGCCTGCCGCCGCCGCACACCGGGCAGGGCGCACTGGTGAGGAAGCGCTCCGCCTTCGCCCGCAGCGTGGCGCTCTTCGAGTTGGCGAACGTCCTCATCACGTAGCGCCGGGCGCTCATGTACGTCCCCTGGTACGGCCGCTGGATGCGCCCCGCCTCCCGCACCGGGTGCACCGTGACCACCGGCTGGTCGTCGGTGAACAGGATCCACTCCCGCTGCCCGGCGGGCAGCTCACGCCAGGGCCGGTCCACGTCGTACCCGAGCGCGTCCAGGACGTCCCGCAGGTTCTTGCCCTGCCAGGCGCCCGGCCACGCGGCGATCGCACCCTCCCGGACGGACAGCGAGGGGTCCGGGACGAGCAGCTCCTCGGTCGTGCGGTGCACCCGCCCGAGCCCGTGGCACTCGGGGCAGGCCCCGGCCGCGGTGTTGGGCGAGAACGCGTCGGAATCGAGCCGCCGGGCGCCCGGCGGATAGTCCCCGGCGCGGGAGAACAGCATCCGCAGGGAGTTGGAGAGGCTGGTGACCGTCCCCACCGAGGAGCGGGACGTCGGCGTCGCCCGCCGCTGCTGCAGCGACACGGCGGGCGGCAGCCCGGTGATCTCGCCCACCCTGGGGGCCCCGACCTGGTGGATGAGGCGGCGGGCGTACGGCGCGACGGACTCGAAGTACCGCCGCTGCGCCTCCGCGTAGACCGTTCCGAAGGCGAGCGACGACTTCCCCGAGCCCGAGACACCGGTGAACACGGCCACCACGTCCCGGGGGACGTCCACGTCCACGCCCTTGAGGTTGTGCTCGCGGGCGTCGCGCACCCGGACGTACGGGTCGTGGGGGCTGTGCATCGCGGGGAACTCCGTACGGTCTTCGGCCCCCGGCCGCGGCCGGGGGTGGGGGAGGAGGACAAACCCCGTGATTCTACGCCGCGGAGACGGACGCCCCGGTGCCGGTGACGCGGGCGAGCCGCCGGTAGGAGTCCAGCAGCGCCGCGCGGTCGTAGGTGCTGGTGGTGACGAGGACCTCCTGCGCGGCCGTCTCCCTCACGAGCCTCTCCAGCTCGTCGGCGACCTGTTCCCCGGTGCCGGCGACGTGGCCGGCGAGACCGGCTTCGTACAGTCCGCGTTCCCTGGCGGTCATCGTCCGGGCCTCGACCTCCCCGGCCGGTGGCAGGGGCGGAAAGGAACCGCGCGTGCGTGCGTGGGCCATGGACCACGCCTCCGGGACGAGGAGCCGCCGGGCCGCCTCGGGCGTACCGGCCACCGCGACGGTGCCGGAGACGACGACGTACGGCTCCGCGCTCCACCCGGAGGGGCGGAACCCGGCGCGGTAGCGGTCGATGCCGCGGCGCATCCGGTCCCGGTCGCGCAGGTCCCCGATGACCATCGGCAGGCCCGCGCGGGCGGCGACGTCCGCGCCCTCGCCCATGGCCAGGACGAACGGCGGGACGGCCAGCCCCTCCGCGGGGCGCGCGTGCGCACCCGTGGGCGAGGTGCCCCGGAACCAGCCGAGCAGCTCGGCCAGTTGGGTGTCGAAGTCGTCGGCGTCGTCCTTGTCCCGGCCCAGGGCCCTGCGCACGCCGTCGGTGAAGCCCACCGAGCGGCCGAGCCCCATGTCGATCCGGCCGGGGAAGAGCGACTCCAGCACACCGAACTGCTCGGCGACGACCAGCGGCCGGTGGTTGGGCAGCATCACGCCCCCGGTGCCCACGCGGATGCGGCTGGTGGCACCGGCCACGGCGGCCGCCAGCACGGTCGGTGCCGACCCGGCCACGCCGGGCACCCCGTGGTGTTCCGCCACCCAGAACCGGTGGTAGCCGAGCCGCTCCACCTCCCGCGCCAGCTCCACCGTGTCGCGCAGCGCCTCCCCGGCGGTGCGGCCGGTCCGGATGCGGGAGCGGTCGAGGACGGAGAAGCGGGTGGTGGCGATCGCTGAGGTCACACGGTGTTCAACGCCCACACGCCGCACAGATTCCCGGCACCCCCGCTCAGAGTCCTTGCCGTCGAACTCGCGTCGTCGCCCGGAGGGCGGACGGGAGTTTGACGACAGGACCTAGGGTGGGCGGGTGAGCGACAGCAGCAAGCCCCCGGTCGCCGTGTTCGACCTGGACAACACCCTCGCCGACACCGCGCACCGCCAGCGCTTCCTGGAGCGACGGCCGCGCGACTGGGACGCCTTCTTCGCCGCCGCGCCGCACGATCCGCCGCTCGCCGAGGGCGTCGAGCTGGTGCGGGCCGCTGCGCGGGAGTGCGAGATCGTGTATCTGACCGGACGGCCCGAGCGCTGCAGGCGCGACACGCTCGACTGGCTGGCCGCGCACGGCCTGCCGGAGGGGACCGTGCACATGCGCGGCGACGCCGACCGCCGGCCCGCCCGCCGCACCAAGCCGGAGGTCCTGCGGCGGCTCGCGCGGACCCGCGAGGTCCGGGTGCTGGTGGACGACGACGAGCTGGTCTGCGACGACGCCGAACGGGCCGGATTCACCGTCCTCCGGGCACGCTGGGCGGCCCGGTCGGCCGAACTGCGCGTGGCGCAGGAACGCGAGGGCCGCACCTGACGCACCCAGACCGTCCGGGTGACCCGGACGCGGAGCCGACCGGGGGCGTCAGTCCGACTCCTCCAGGCGGAAGCCGAGCTTCAGGCCGACCTGCCAGTGCGCGACCTGCCCCTCCTCGATCTGTCCTCGCACCTGGGTCACCTCGAACCAGTCCAGGTTGCGCAGGGTGTGCGAGGCACGGGTGACGGCGTTGCGGACGGCCTGGTCGACGCCGTCGGGCGAGGTGCCGACGACCTCGGTGACCCGGTAGGTGTGGTTCGACATGCGGGGGCTCCCTTCCGCGGGGCAGCGGTGTGCCGTGCGTCACTCCACCGTGCCCCAAGTCGGGACGGAGCGCGAGGGATCGGCCCGACGGGGTGCGACCGTCTGCCACCCCCTTGACCTTCTCATTGGTACATACCAAAATCCCATACACCCGTTCGAGCTTCGGTCTCGTCCCCCACGTCGGGTCTCCCTTCGCGTGCGCAGGGCACTCCTGTCCGCCTCCGCCCCCTGTCCGTCAGACAGAAGGACCCCCCCGTGAGACGTCGCCTCCTCGCCCTTGTCTGTGTGTCCGCCTCCGTGCTCAGCGGCTGCGGCCTGGTCTCGCAGGACGGCGGGAGCGAGCGGCGCACCGTCACCGTGTGGCTGATGAAGGACAGCGCCTCGCAGGACTTCCTGAAGCGGTTCACCGAGGGCTTCGAGCGCGACCACTCCCACCTCGACCTGGACATCCGGATCCAGGAGTGGACCGGAATCGGCGACAAGGTGCAGGCCGCGCTGAGGGCCGACGGCACGGACGGGCCCGACGTCGTCGAGGTCGGCAACACCCAGGTTCCGCAGTACGCGGAGGGCGGCCGGCTGCAGGACCTGACCCTGGAGTCGATGCGCGACTGGGGCATCCGCGACTGGCTGCCGGGGCTCGCCGAACCCGGGCAGTGGCTGTCCCAGCAGTTCGGCATCCCCTGGTACGCCGCCAACCGTGTCGTCATCTACCGCAAGGACCTCTTCGAACAGGCCGGGATCACCGAGCCGCCCCGCACCCGCGAGGAATGGCTCACCGCCACGGAGAAGCTCGACAAGGGCGGCGACCAGGGCATCTACCTGGCCGGACAGGACTGGTACACCCTCTCCGGCTTCATCTGGGACGAGGGCGGCGAACTGGCCGTCCAGGAGGGTGAGGGCGGTACCTGGACGGGCGCCCTGGACTCCGAGGCGGCCCTGCGCGGCATGGACTTCTACCGCGAACTGCAGGCCCTGGGCGACGGCCCGGTCGACGCCGACGAGGAACACCCGCCGCAGTCCGGGGTGTTCGCCGAGGGACGGGTGGCGCAGATCGTCGCGGTACCGGGCCTGGCCCAGTCCATCGTGCGCGAGAACCCCGAACTCAAGGGCGAACTGGGCTTCTTCCCCGTCCCCGGCAAGAGCGCGGGCAGACCCGGCGCCGTCTTCACCGGCGGCTCGGACCTCGTCGTCCCGAGGAACACCGACCAGCAGGACGGTGCCCTCGCCGTGGTCGAGGCGCTCGTGGGCACCAAGTGGAACACCGACCTGGCCCGCACCATGAACTACGTGCCCAACAAGAAGTCGCTCGCCGAGGCCGTCTCCGGCGAGGAGGGGGTCGCCGCCATGGCGGCCGGTGCCGCACAGGGCCGGGCGACCCCCGGTACGCCCCGGTGGGGCGCGGTCGAGGCGGACAACCCGATCAAGGAGTACATGACGAAGGTGCTCACCGGTGCGGACGCGGAGCCGGAGGCCCGCAAGGCCTCCGACCGCGTCACCGAACTGCTGGACGTCAACGCCCGCTGACCCGTGGCACGGATCAGCGCACCACGCTCAGGGACAGCGCGAAACGGCCCTCGCCGTCCGTCCACCAGTGGGCCAGGTCCAGTCCGGCCGCGTCCAGTTCGGCCCGCACACGCTCCCGCCGGAACTTCGCGGACACCTCGGTGCGCAACTCCTCCCCGTCCGCGAAGTCCACGGCCAGGTCGAGCGCCTGGACCTTCACCGTCTGCGCGGTGCGCGAGCGCAGCCGCATCTCGACCCACTCCCGCTCGGGGTTCCACAGCGCCACGTGCTCGAAGGCCGCGGGCACGAAGTCGGCCTCCAGTTCCCGGTTCATCACGGACAGCACGTTCTTGTTGAACGCGGCCGTCACCCCGGCCGCGTCGTCGTACGCCCGGACCAGCACCCCCTCGTCCTTGACCAGGTCCGTGCCCAGCAGCAGGGCGTCGCCCGGGGAGAGCAGGGCGCGGACGGTGGTCAGGAACGCGGCGCGCTCCTCGGGCAGCAGATTGCCGACGGTGCCGCCGAGGAACGCCATCAGCCGGGGACCCGGCGTGTCGGGCAGTGTCAGTCCTGCGGTGAAGTCGGCGATCAGCGCGTGCACCCGGAGGCCGGGACGTTCGGCGACGAGCGCCTGCCCGGCCTGGGTCAGCGCGCTCTCGCTGACGTCGACCGGCACATACTCGCGCAGCCCGGTCTGCCCCGTCAGCGCGTCGAGCAGGACGCGCGTCTTCTCCGAGGAACCGGAGCCCAGCTCCACCAGGGTCCGGGCACCGGTCGCCGCGGCGATCTCACCGGCCCGGTCGACGAGGATCTCCCGCTCGGCCCGGGTCGGGTAGTACTCCGGCAGCGCGGTGATCGCCTCGAACAGCTCGCTGCCCCGCGCGTCGTAGAACCACTTCGGCGGCAGCCACTTGGGCATGCTGGTCAGGCCCGCCAGGACGTCGGCGCGCAGGGCGGCGTCCGTGGCGTCCTCGGGCAGCGTCCGGGTCAGACGGAACTGGCTCACGGGCGGGGCTCCTTCGGAGGAGTGACGAAAGCGTCGGTCGGACCGGTCCCCAGGGCGGCGGTGCTCTCGCCCGGGTCCTTGAGCGGAGTGAGCTGCGTGTCGGTGCGGCTGGCGGTGAGCAGGGTGCGGTCGGGGACCTCCTGCCAGTGCGGGTCGTCGTCGTAGGGCTCCGAAGCGACGACCGTGCCGCCGCGCGGACGGGACAGGTACCACAGGGTGTCGCCCCAGGTGGTCGCGGTGATGGTGTCGCCGCTGGTGAGGAGCAGGTTGAGCCGGGAGGCGGGGGCCGCCGCGGCGACCTCCAGCACCGTCTCGGCGAGCGCCCGGCCCTCGTCGTCCCCGGCACGCAGCCGGGCCAGCACGAGCGCCCACAGGAGTGCCGAGTCGTTGCGGGCCTCCAGCGACAGCAACTGCCCGGACGGCAGGGTCGCGGCCACCGGCGCGAGGGACTCCGGCCAGCCGGTCACGGCGCCGTTGTGGCTGAACAGCCAGGCCCCCGCGGCGAACGGCGCGGCCGCGGCCTCCGCGTCGGCGCCCGACAGGGTGGCGTCCCGTACGGCGGCGAGCAGCGCGCCGGCGCGCACCACCCGGGCCAGGTCGGCGAAGGACTGGTCCGCCCAGATCGGCCCCGCGCGGCGGTAGCGGGCCGGGACCGGGTCACCGTCGGCGTACCAGCCCACGCCGAACCCGTCGGCGTTGACCGTGCCGTGCCGCTGGTGCCGGGGCGCCCACGACTGGCGGTACAGACCGTGCCGCGGTGCGACGAGGAGTCCGCCGAGCGGCTCCGCCGGGCCCACGTAGGCCAGGTGACGGCACATCAGGCGGCCTCCGCCGACCGGGCGGTGCGGAACCCGGAGAAGATCTGCCGCCGGACCGGGTAGTCCCAGTTGCGGAACGTGCCCCGGCAGGCCACCGCGTCCACGGCGAAGGAACCACCGCGCAGCACCTTGTACTCGGGGCCGAAGAAGACCTCCGAGTACTCCTTGTAGGGGAACGGGCGGAAGCCGGGGTAGGGGGTGAAGTCGCTGGACGTCCACTCCCAGACGTCGCCGATCAACTGCCGTACGCCGAGCGGTGACTGGCCTGCCGGGTAGCTGCCCGCGGGCGCGGGGCGCAGGTGGCGCTGGCCGAGGTTGGCGTGCTCCGGGCCCGGGTCCGCGTCACCCCACGGATAGCGGGTGGTGCGGTCGCCGGCCGGGTCGTGGCGTGCGGCCTTCTCCCACTCGGCCTCGGTGGGCAGCCGCCGCCCGGCCCAGCGGGCGTACGCGTCGGCCTCGTACCAGCACACGTGCAGCACCGGCTCGTCGGCGGGCACCGCCTCGGTGACCCCGAAACGGCGCCGCAGCCACTGCCCGCCGTCCCGGCGCCAGAACAGCGGCGCGGTGATGGAGTGCCGGCGGATGTGGTCGAAGCCCCCGGGGGCCCACCAGCGGGGGTCGTCGTAGCCGCCGTCGTCGATGAACGCCTGGTACGCGCCGTTGGTCACCGGGGTGGTGTCGATGTGGAACGGCGCCACCTCGCGCCGGTGCGCGGGGCGTTCGTTGTCCAGCGCCCACGGCTCGGCCGACGTGCCCATCGTGAACGCCCCGCCCGGCACCAGGACTTCCGCCGGGCCGGTGAACAGGGGCACGGGCTCGGGGTCGGGCGCGGTCAGGGCCTGCGGCCCCCCGCGGAGCTGATGCGTGATCAGCATGGTCTCGTCGTGCTGCTGCTCGTGCTGGGCGATCATTCCGAAGGCGAAGCCCGCCTCCGTCAGCCGTGTCCCGCCGAACGCGGTGCTCTCCAGCACGTCCAGGGCCCGTCCACGCACCTCCGCCGCGTACCGGCGGGCCTCGGCCGGCGCCAGCAGCGGCAGGCTCGGCCGCTCGGAGCGGGGGTGCTCGAAGGCGTCATACAGACTGTCGATCTCCGGACGCATCGCCTCCTGCCCGGCGACCGCGCGCAGCAGCCACTGCTCCTCCTGGTTGCCGATGTGGGCCAGGTCCCACACCAGCGGGGACATCAGCGGCGACACCTGGGCGGTCAGGTCGGGGCCCTCGACACAGCTGGTCAGCAGCGTGGTGCGGGCCCGGGCCGCGACGAGGGTGGCCAGGGCCCGCTCACGCAGCCTCTCGGCGTCCGCGGCCCCTTCGCCGGCGGTGGCGGTGTTGTCGGTGGGGTCGGTCATGAGCGGGTCTCCCTCCCGTGCGGGCCGCGGCCGGCGCCGTCCGGCATGTCCAGCAGATCGTCGGCGGGGCAGCGGCCGCGGCGGACGTAGCGCTCCAGGTACACGGCGACGGCGTCCGTGACCTCGGCCGCGGCGCCGAGCCGGGGCAGCGCGGCGAGCGCCGCGGTGAAACACGTGACGGCCGCCTCCCGCAGCTCGGGATCGGTCAGCGCGTCACGGGCCGCGTCCTCGTAGAGCGGGTTGTGCGGCGCGGGCAGGCCGAGCGTGCGCTCGGCCAGGGGCTTCACTGCCCGGTAGGCGGTCTCGGTGGCCTCCGCATCGTCGAACAGCGCGGCGGTCACCGCCAGCGGCACGATCCAGCCGTCGTCCCCGGGCTGCGCGTCGATCATGCGCAGCTCCAGATGGCCGCGCGGACGGACCGGCGGGAAGAGCGTGGTGAGGTGGTAGTCGAGATCCTCCCGGGTCGGCGGCCTCGGCACCAGCCCGCGGGTCCACTCCCGCAGGGTCAGGCCCTCCGGTACGTCCCAGGGGCCGCCGTCGCGGCGTACGCACATCACCGGTGCGTCCAGGACGTGCCGCGCCCAGGTGCCGCGCGGGTCGCTGTCCAGCGGGGGACCGCCCGCCCGGCCGGGGCCGATCTGCGTCCACCGCAGCTGCCGGGTGGACCGCCAGCCGGTGGGCCGGCCGCCGGACAGCGGGGAGTTGGCGAACGCGGCCAGCAGCACCGCGCCCAGATGATGGGCCAGCCACCACCGGCGTACGTGACCCAGCGGCCCCGGCTCCTCGTGCCCGGCGTCCACGCACACCTGCACGGAGGCGGAGGCGCACATCATGAAGCGGCCGCCGGGGCCCGTGCGGTCGAGACAGGCCTCCATGGCGTCGTAGCGCGGCTGCCGCAGATAGCGGCGCGGCGCGTGCCAGGGATCATGGCCGAGGCCGACCAGGGCGAGACCGTCCTCGCGCAGTACCGCGCGGACGGCGTCGAGGTCGGCGGAGACGGAGCGGACGCACTCCGTCAGCGAGGTGGCGGGAAGCGAACTCAGCTCCAGCTGGCCGCCGGGTTCCACGGTCAGCGCCGACCTCAGGGGCACGGCCCGCAGCGCGGTGTAGACCGCCCGGAGCCGTTCGGGTGATACGGGGAGCCGCGGCGCGCGCGACTCGTGGACGAGCCATTCCACCTCGACGCCGAGGAGCCTCGGCGGGCCGGTCTTGAAGCAGATGCCGTGGACCAGCGCCTCGACCTCGGCCTCACTGACGGCGGTACGTGGCCGGACACAGCCACCAACCGGATCTGACATGTCGGGATCCTCCTGAGATTCCACCATGCCGCCGGCCCGTCTGCGGTGGGCCGGGTCGGCACGCTCGTCCTACCCAAGACCCTCATGCGGCTCCGCACAAGGGTGCATATCGGGACGTTCCCGCTCGGTAATCTCCGCGATCGGCTGGTTTCCGGGGGCTTTCCCCGTCGTTCGCCGGTCCGGGAACTCCGTTGCACCACCTCTCCAGCATCACCCAGGATTCCTGCATGAGCACGACGGGGAAGACCACGCGACGCGCGGTCATGGCGTCCACGGGGGCGGCGCCATGAGCGCGCGCCTGCGGGACATCGCACAGCGGACCGAGCAGATCGTCGCGGCCGGGTCCTACCGCACGCCCGACGGCCGCGAGGTGTCCGTCGCGGCGGCGGCCGAGGCGGCCGCGGACGGCACGCGCATGTACGGCCCGGGGCCCGTCCAGCCGCCTCCGTTCGCCCCGGTGCGGACGGTCTTCGAGGTCACCGGAGAGAGCAGCCTGGAGGCCGCCCGGCGGCTCGGCGGCGGGGCCGCCGTGCTCAACTTCGCCTCCGCGCGCAACCCGGGCGGCGGCTACCTCGACGGCGCCCAGGCGCAGGAGGAGGCGCTGTGCCGGGCCTCCGCCCTCTACACCTGCCTGCTGCGGGCCCGCGAGTTCTACGACCACCACCGCGCCCACCGCGACCCGTTCTACACGGACCGCGTCATCCACTCGCCCGCCGTCCCCGTCTTCCGTGACGACCGCGGACGCCTGCTGGACGAGCCGTACACGGCCGGTTTCCTCACCTGCGCCGCGCCGAACGCCGGGGTGGTGCTGCGCACGGCCCCGGAGCGCGCCGCCGAACTGCCCGCCGCCCTCGCCGCGCGCGCCGAGCGGGTGCTGGAGACGGCCGCCGCCCACGGCTACCGGCGGCTGGTGCTCGGCGCCTGGGGCTGCGGGGTGTTCCGCAACGACCCCGCCCAGGTGGCGGGCGCGTTCCGGACGCTGCTCGGGCCCGGGGAACGGTTCGCCGGAGCCTTCGAGCGGGTGACGTTCGGCATCCTGGACCGCACCCCGGGGGGCACCGTCCGCCAGGCGTTCGACCGCGCCTTCCCCGAGGGCGCGGGGCGTCCCGGTCAGCGCCAGCCGTAGCGCTCCCGCAGCCGCTGCCGTACGAGATCGAAGCGCGTCCGGTCCAGGGCGCAGGCCTCGCGGCGCATACCGGCGTCGTGCAGGCGCAGCACCCGGTCCACGCCGACCCAGGAGTCGCGCCCGGAGCGGTCCCACGGACCGCTCCCGATCGCGATCCACGCCCGCTCCCCCTCGTGCCGCTTGCTGGACAGCCGCACCGCCAGCACGGTCCCGGTCGCCTCCCGGGCCACGACGAGCACCGGCCGGTCCTTGCCCCGGCCGTCAGCTTCCTCGAAGGGCACCCACGTCCAGACGATCTCGCCCGGATCGGGGTCGCCGTCGTGCGCGGGGGAGTACTCGGTACGCACCTGGCCCACCTCCCGGGGGTCGGCCTCGGTGGTGGCGGCGGGACCGTAACGGCCCGGGACGGTCCCGCCGCTGTCGACGTCGTCGGTGAAGGCGCTCACGGCCGTACCGTACGGGACGGTTCCGCGCGGACGCGCGGGGCCCGCCTCGCCCGCGCCGGTTCGGCGCCGGCCGCGATCCAGTGGCAGGCTGACCGACGGGCCCCGCTCCCGCCCCCGGAGGCCCCGGGCTCTCCGGGGCCCCGGTCACCGACCGTCCGAGCCGGCACGAGTTCAGAAAGCGACGTCATGACCGACCACCTCACCGTGAGCGTCCTGGGCACCGGCATCATGGGTGCCGCGATGGCCCGCAACCTCGCCCGCGCCGGACACACCGTCCGCGCCTGGAACCGCAGCCGGGACAAGGCCGAGCCGCTGGCCGCCGACGGCGCGCACGTCGCCGACGGCCCGGACGACGCCGTGCGCGGCGCCGACGTCGTCCTCACGATGCTGTACGACGGCCCGGCCGCCCTCGACGTGATGCGGCGGGCCGCGCCCGGTCTGCGTCCCGGCACCGTGTGGGCGCAGTCGACCACCGCGGGCGTCGACGCGGTCGCCGACCTGGCGGCCTTCGCCCACGAGCACGGCCTCGTCTTCTTCGACGCCCCCGTCCTCGGCACCCGTGAGCCCGCGGAGGCCGGCCGGCTGCTGGTGCTGGCGGCGGGTCCGAGCCAGGCGCGGGACAAGGTGGCGCCCGTGTTCGACGCCGTCGGCTCCCGCACCGTGTGGACCGGCGAGGACGGCGGGGCCGGCAGCGCGACCCGCCTGAAGCTGGTGGCCAACAGCTGGGTCCTCGCCGCCACCAACGCGGTCGGCGAGGTGCTGTCGCTCGCCAAGGCGCTGGGCGTGGACCCGGACGGTTTCTTCGACGCCATCGCAGGCGGCCCGCTCGACATGGGTTATCTGCGCGCCAAGGCCGGCCTGATCCGCGACGGCGCGCTGAGTCCGGCGCAGTTCGCGGTCACGACCGCCGAGAAGGACGCCCGCCTGATCGTCGAGGCCGGCGAGGCGAACGGCGTCCGTCTGGACCTCGCCGCGGCCGGTGCGGAACGCCTGGCCAGGGCCGCGGCCCTGGGGCACGGCGACGAGGACATGGCGGCGGCCTACTTCGCCAGTTTCGAGGACAGGCCGTCCGACTGAGCCCGTCCGGGGTACCGGGTGCACGAGCGACCGGAACGCCGGCGACCGGTCCCGGTCCCGGCCCGCACCACAACCCAGAGGAGTCCGCATGTCCAAGCCGCCGCTGCCGCCCGAGGCCGTCGAACTGCTGCGCCGCCCCAACCCGTGCGTCATGGCCACCCTCCGCCCGGACGGTGCCCCCGTCTCCACGCCCACCTGGTACGTGTGGGACGACGACGGCCGGGTGCTGATCAACCTCGACGCCGGGCGCGTACGCCTGCGACACCTGCGCCGCGACCCGCGAGTCACCCTCACCGTCCTGGCGGGCGACGACTGGTACACGCACGTCACCCTCATCGGCCGCGTCGCCGAGACGCGCGACGACGAGGACCTCGCCGGCATCGACCGTCTCTCCCGGCACTACACGGGCAACCCGTACCCGAACCGGGACCGTCCCCGGGTCAGCGCCTGGATCGAGGTGGAGCGCTGGCACGGCTGGGGCGCCATGAAGGACAGCGATCAGAGCGGCTGAGCCGGGGACACGGGGCGGGCACGGGCGTACGATCCCTGCGCGGCATCGCGTGCCGGTCACCGTCCGGGTGAGGCATGGAGGTGCCGCGGAGATGCCCGTGGAGGCATTGACCCGTCCTCGCCGTTGAACGGCGTCACGGAGGACGTGCCCGGGGCCTGCTGACCGGCCTCCGCGGGGCCCGTCGCCGGACCGTTGTCAGCCCCCTTCCGCATACCGGTGGCCTCGAGAGCGCCGGACGTGAGGGGAACGGGGCCGTGCGGACGCGGACGCCGGCGGACCCGCCGCGTGCCGTGCCCGGCGCCCTCTTCGCCGCCGCGGTCGCTCACGGCACCGGCCACCAGGTCCTGTTCGCCGAGGCCCGACGGCGCTTCCCGGACCTGGACCGGGACACGTCACCGTGGGCCTGACGGGCGGCGGGCGGGCGTCACCCGTCCCCGGCAGGCCCCGCCGCGGACGGACCGGCCGCTCGGTCCCGCCGCGGCAGCAGCAGCGGGGTCGCCAGCAGCAGCACCCCCGCGAGCGCGACCGCCGTACGCGTTCCGGTCAGGCCAGCCAGCAGGCCCCACACCGCGGTCAGCGCCGCGGTCGTCAGCTTGCCGCTGATCGTCCAGGCGGACAGGGTGCGCGCCACCCGGTCCGCAGGGGTCGACTCCAGCCGACGGGTGGCGTACACCGGGTTGTACACGGCCACGGAGGTGATGAGCCCGAACTCGACGGCCATCACCAGGACCAGCCCCCCGGTGCCCGGGCCGACGAAGGCCAGGCCCACGGGCCAGCACACGCGCAGCGTCCCGCTGGTGACCAGCACCCGGTACTCCCCGTAGCGCGCCACGAGCGGGCGGGCGAGCCGCGAGCCGATCAGACCGCCGAGGCACGGCACCGCGAACGCGAGACCGTACTGCCAGGGCGCGAAGCCCAGCTCACTCAGCATGAGCACGGCCAGCAGCGGCGCCGTCGCCATGATCAGTCCGTTGACCAGGACCGTGTTGAGGAACAGCGGGCGCAGACCCGGGGAGGCGAGCACGTAACGCCAGCCGTCCAGCAGGTCGCCCGCCCGCAACCGGGGCGCCTTCGCGCGCGGGGGCGGCTCCCCGCCCCCGATCGCGCGGATCCCCAGCGCCGAGAGGAGATGGCTGACGGCGTCGACCGCCACGGTCACCACCGGCCCGAAGAACCCGACCGCGGCCCCGCCGACCGGGGGACCGAGCATGGTCGCGGTCCAGGCCGTCGCCTCGAACCGGCCGTTCGCGGTCAGCAGGTCCCGCGGCCGCACCAGTGCCTTGAGACAGGAACCGGCGGCGGCCCTGAACGTGATGTCTGCCGCGGCCACGACGACCGACACGACCAGCAGCTGGGCGAAGCCGAGCCGTCCGAGGGCGAACGCGAGCGGCACGCTCAGCAGCACCGCGCACCGGACCAGGTCCATCGCGACCATCACCGGCCGCTTGCGCCGGAACTCCACCCACGGTCCCAAGGGCACGGCCACCACCGCGCCCACCGCGAGACCGGCCGCCGCGAGCGCCGCCACCCGGGCCGGCCCGGCGTCCAGCACCACGACCGCGATCAACGGAAAGGCGTCGAAGGCGAGTCGCGTGCCGAACGTGCTGACCGCGTACGCGGCCCACAGCCAGCCGAACCCCCGCCCCAGCGAACCGCTGCCCACCACGCTCGACTCGACCGCACCCGACTCCGTCACGCCCGCCATCCAAGCGAGCCGGGGCCCGGTCGATCAAACAACCGGCCGGGCGCCACGTACAACCAGCCGTTGTGTGCCGGATGCCGTTACCTCAGCGCACGCCCTACCGCGTCAGCAGCTTCCGCAGCGCCCCGGCGACCTCGTCCGGCGCCTCCTCCGCCATGAAGTGGCCGCAGCCGACGGTCAGGTGCCGCAGGTCCGGGGCCCACGCCCGCCACAGCGCGGCGGCGTCGTAACCGAGAGCGGCGCCCCAGTCCTGCTGGAGGACGGTCACCGGCATCCGCAGCCGGTTGCCGCTGTCCCGGTCCGCCCGGTCGTGTTCGACGTCGATACCGGCCGAGGCCCGGTAGTCGGCCACGATCGAGGGCACCGCCTCCCGGGACGCCCTGAGGTAGGCGTCGCGTACACCGGCGGGCAGGGCGTCCGGGTCCCGGGTCCAGAGATCCAGGAAGTGACCGAAGAACGCGTCCGGCGCGGCACCGATCAGCTGCTCCGGCAGGCCCGGCGGCTGCGCCATGAGATACAGGTGGAAGCCCACCGCCGCCGTCGTACCGTGCAGGACGTCCCACATGTCCAGGGTGGGCAGCACGTCCAGCGCGGCCAGATGCGTCACCGCGTCGGGACGGTCGAGCCCGGCGCGCACCGCGACGAGCGCGCCCCGGTCGTGACCGGCCAGCGCGAAGCGCTCGTGCCCCAGCTCCCGGGCCAGGGCGACCACGTCGGCTGCCATGGCCCGCTTGGCGTACACGGTGCCGTCCGGGTCGGCGGGCTTGTCGCTGGCGCCGTAGCCGCGCAGGTCGGGGCAGATGACCGTGTGGTCGGCCGCGAGGTCGGCGGCGACGTGCCGCCACATCAGATGGGTCTGGGGAAAGCCGTGCAGCAGCACGACCGGGCTGCCGGTGCCGCCGACGGCCACGTGCAGGCCGATGCCGTCGGTGACCGTGACGCGGTCGTGGGTGAAGCCCGGGATGGTGGGTTCCATGGCTGGTCTGTGCCTCTCTCTGGTCACAACACGTCGGTGACGCCCTCGAGCCTGCCGCCCGCGAATCAGCAACCGATCAGCAACCGGTCGGCACGCGTACCGTGGTGATCGCACGGGCGGTGGCGGATCGGAGCGGACGGAACATGGAAGCGGTCACGTTCGGTGTGCTCGGAGCGGTGACCGCCGGGCGCGGCGGTCATGCGCTCGCCCTCAGGGGCCCCCGGCACCGCGCCGTCCTGGCCCGGCTGGTCCTGGCCCGGCGGCGGGTCGTCCCGGTCGCCCGCCTCGTCGAAGACCTGTGGGACGCACCGCCGCCGCGGGCCGTGGGAGCCGTGCGCACCTTCGTCGGGGACCTGCGCCGCGCCCTGGAACCCGACCGTCCGCCGCGCGCCCCGGCCCGGCTCCTGGTCACGGAGGGCCCGGGGTACGCCCTGCGCGCGGCGCCGGACGGCGTGGACGCGTGGCGTTTCGAGGCCGCGGTCGCGGAGGCTGACCGGCTGCCGGCCGCACAGGCCCCCGGCCGGCTGCGGGCGGCCCTGGAGGAGTGGCGGGGCCCCGCCTACGCCGAGTTCGCCGCGGACGCGTGGGCCAGGGGCGAGCGCTCCCGGCTCACCGAACTGCGGCTGAGCGCCGTCGAACGCCGGGCGGAGCTGCTCGTCGGCCTCGGCCGCGCCGCCGAGGCGGTCCCCGACCTGGACGCGCACCTCGCCGGGCATCCCTGGCGCGAGGAGGCCTGGCGGCTGCTCGCCCTCGCCCTGTACCGGACCGGACGCCAGGCGGACGCCCTCGCCGTGCTGCGCCGGGCCCGTGCCCTGCTGGCCGGACAGCTGGGCGTCGACCCGGGGCCCCGGCTGCGCCGGCTGGAGGCCGGCATCCTCGCCCAGGATCCGCGGCTGGACCCGCCCGGCGAGCCGGCGGAGGCGGCGGCCCGGCTGTGGGTCCGGGCGACCGAGGCCTACGACCGCACCGTCGCCGCCGGTGCCCACGCCCGCCTGGAATCCACCGTCGGCCTGCTGCGGAGCCTCGCGGTCACCGGCGGCGGCGGACTGGAGGCGGCCCGGGAACACCGGATGGCGGCGATCACGGCGGCGGAGGAGACGGGCGACGCGGAACTGACGGCGCGGGTGATCGGCGCCTACGACGTGCCCGCCAACTGGACCCGCAGCGACGATCCCGGACTGGCCGGTCGGGTCGTCGCGGCGGCCGAACGGACCCTCGCCGCTCTGCCGGAGGATCCCGCCGCCGACGCGGCGCGCTGCCGTCTGCTCGCCACCGTCGCCCTGGAGTCGCGGGGTGTGCGGACGCCGCGCGGACCGCGGGCGGCCGCCGAGGCCGAGCGCATCGCCCGCCGCCTGGACGACCCCGCGCTGCTCGCGTTCGCCCTCAACGGCGTCTTCATGCAGTCCTGCACCCGCGCCGGACTGGCCCCGCGCCGCGACGCGACCGGCGTCGAACTCGTCGCCCTGGGCACCCGGCACGGCCTGGTCAACTACGCGGTTCTCGGCCACCTGATCCGGCTCCAGGCGCGCTCGGCCCTCGCCGACCTCGCCGCCGCCGACGAGCACGCGAGGGCCGTCGAGCATCTCGCCGAAAGGCACGAACGGCCGCTCGTGGCCGTCTTCACCGCGTGGTACCTGGCCCTGCGCGAGGCCGTATCCGGCAGCTCCCACGACAGCGCGGAGGCCGCCTGCCGATCGGCCGCCGAGCGGCTCGACGGCGCGGGCATGCCGGGCCTGGAACGCGGACTCCTGCCGCTCGCCCTGCTCGGCCTGCGCCTGGCCCACGGCCGCCCGGCGGAGGCCGACCGGGGGGCGGACTGGGGGCCCTACCGTCCCTGGGCCGAGCCGTTCGCCCTCCTGGCCGAAGGCCGTCGCACCGAGGCCCGAGGCGCCCTGCGGGCCCTTCCCGAACCGCCGCCCGACCTCCTCTACGAGGCCCTGTGCTGCGCCGAGGCGGCGGTCGCCCTCGAACTCGGCGACCGCCCGGCGCTTCGGCGCACGTACGGGAGGCTGCTGCCCGCGTCCGGTGAACTCGCGGGTGCGGGCAGCGGCTTGCTCACCTTCGGGCCGGTCGACGGATGGCTCGACGCGATCCGCCGGGCACTGGAGGCGTGAGGACGGCGCGGCATGGCGGACATGCATGGCGGCGCGGCATGGCGGCATGGCGGCGCGGCCCGGCGGCATGGCGGCGTGGCCGTCGTGCGCTCCGACACGGTCGCGCGGTGCCTCGGCCCCTCGTCACCGTGCGGGGCGGCCGGGGGGACGCCGACCGGGGTTGTCCCGGCCCGCGCCGGGTACCCGCCGGCCCATGAAGTGGCAGCAGGTTCAGGACGGTCCGTCCGCGGTGTACGTGGTGGTGCTCGACCCCGGCGAGGACGCGGTCGCCGAACTCACCGCCTTCGCCCGTGACCGGTCGCTCGGGGCCTCCCAGGTGACCGCCGTGGGCGCCTTCTCACAGGCGGTGGTCGGCTGGTTCGACCGGCAGGCCAAGGACTACCGGCGGATCCCGGTGGAGGAGCAGTGCGAGGTGCTGTCCCTCATCGGGGACATCGCCGTCGCCGACGACGGGGCGACCCCGCACCTGCACGCCGTACTGGGCCTCTCCGACGGCTCCACCCGTGGTGGCCACCTGCTGTCCGGCCGGGTCTCGCCGACGCTCGAGGTCGTCGTGCGGGACAGCCCGGCCGAGCTGGCCAAGACCCACCGTCCCGACGTCGGCCTGGCCCTGATCGACCTCGGCTGAGCCGGTCCGCACGGACACCGGCACCACCGCCCGCCAGGAGGAACGGCATGAGCGACCGACGCCGTCCGCAGCGGTCCACGCGGCCCGCCCCGCCCGCGCGGTCCGGCGCCGTCGGCCGCCCCGCCCCGCACACCGGCACCGAACCGGTGCGCGCGCGGAGCGCGCTGCGGCTCAGGCTGCTGCTTTCGGCGGTCTTCCTGCCGCTGTTCCTCGCGGGAGCCGCGTTCTTCGGCGTCTGGGCCGCCGGCACCGGCGCGGGCGGCAGCCCGGGGCGCGGCATGCTCGTGGTCATCGCCGTCGTGTGCGGAGCGCTCGCCCTGCTGGCGGGGGCCGACGTGCTGGTGGTGGCCCGCCGGCTGCGAAGCGAACGCGGCACCGCCGCCCCGTACTGAGCCGAGCGACGGGACCCCGGCCGCGCGGGTTGTGGACGCCGACCGGACAGGCGCCGTGCGCGATCACGTCCGGGAATGCGCGCGCCGCCGGCATGCCGTGGCCGGTCAGCTGGTGGTCGCCGAGCACCCGGCCCTCCCGTGCGCCGATGTGCGTGCCGCTCCGCACCGCGTACGACCCCTCGAAACCCGGCACGCGGGTGCGCGGGAGCGGTCGATCCGCGCCAGTCGGTGCCGGGCCGTGCACTCGGCGCGGGTGAGGTCCCGTACGAGCTGGTCCACCTGTCCTACGGCCTGTCGGTCGTCCTGGGCTTCATCGGCGTCAAGCTGGTGCTGCACGCCCTGCACGAGTCCGGCGCGCACGTGCCCGAGACCGGCATCCCGTTCTCGCTCGGCTTCATCGTGCTGGTCCTCGCGGTCACCACGGCGACGAGCCTGTGGGCCACCAGGCGCGACGAGCGGGCGTGACGCCTACTCGGCCGGCTCCTGGGTGCCGAGGACGGTGAGCAGGGCGAGCCGCTCGGCGTCCTCGGTGCCCGGCTCGGCCGTGTAGACCATGATCCGCAGATCGCTGCCGGCCACGCCGAGCACGTCACAGTCCAGGGTGACCGGCCCCGCCCGCGGATGGTCCACGGTCTTGCGGGCCGCCTCGTGCCGGCCTACCGCGTCCGCCCGCCACAGTTCGGCGAACCGCTCGCTGCGGGCGCGCAGCTCCGCGACCAGCCGGCCGAGCCGCCGGTCGGCGGGGTAGCGGGCGGCGGTGGCCCGCAGGTCCGAGACGAGTGCCGCCTCGAAGGCGCGGCGTGCCCGCGGTGTGTACCGGACCCGGCTGCCCGGACCGACGAAGTTGCGCCACACGCCGTTGCGCTCCGGACCGTGCCACCCGGACGGGTCGCCCATCAGCGCCGCGTAGGGCGGGTTGGCGAGCAGCAGCGTCCACGCGGCGTCGTACACGGCCACCGGGGTGCCGGCCAGGCGGTCGAGGAGCCGGTGGACGCTCGGCGGGATGTACGCGGGGACCGTCTCGGGCCCCGGCGGCACCAGCCCGGCCAGCCGGAACAGATGCGCGCGCTCCTCGGCGGGCAGCCGCAGCGCGCGTACGAGGGCTTCGACGACCTGTGCCGACGGGTTGGCCGCCCGGCCCTGTTCGAGGCGCGTGACGTAGTCGACGGAGATACCGGCCAGCAGGGCCAGCTCCTCGCGCCGCAGCCCCGCCGCCCGCCGGTGCCCACCCGCGGGCAGCCCGGCCGCCTCGGGAGAGACCCGGTCCCTGCGCAGCCGCAACGCCCGCCCGAACTCCGTGTCCGTCATGCCCCCCAGTGAACACCGCGGGCGTCCCGTCTTCCTGGTACCCCTGGTCCCGGGAAGACGGGACCCTGGCTGCTCGCGCCGCCGCGCCGCAGGCTGGGTTCCATGACGACCACACTGATCACCGGAGCCAACAAGGGCCTCGGCTTCGAGACGGCCCGCCGCCTCGTCGCCGCCGGCCACACCGTCTACGCCGCCGCCCGCGACGCCGAACGCGGCCGCCGGGCCGCCGGGGAACTGGGCGCGCGGCCCCTCGTCCTCGACGTCACCGACGACGCCTCCGTCGCCGCCGCCGTGCGGACCGTGGCCGCCGACGGCGGCCTCGATGTGCTGGTCAACAACGCCGGCATCGAACAGCGCGGTGAGCACAACACCGTGACCGGCGCGGACGGCACGACCGCCGACCTGCTGCGCACCGTCTTCGAGACCAACGTCTTCGGCCTGGTACGCGTGACCCACGCCTTTCTGCCGCTGCTGCGCCGCTCCGCCGCGCCCGTCGTGGTCAACGTCAGCAGCGGCCTGGCCTCGCTGACCGGACTGACCTCGCCGGAAACCCCGGGCTACGGCTACCCGGGCCTCGCCTACCCGGCGTCGAAGACCGCGGTCAACGCGCTGACCGTGCAGTACGCGAAGGCGTTCCCCGGGATGCGGATCAACGCGGTTGAGCCCGGCTTCACCTCGACCGACCTGAACGGCAACACCGGTACGCAGACCGTCGCCCAGGGCTCCGAGGTCATCGTCCGGATGGCCCGGCTGGACCCGGAAGGACCCACCGGGAGCTACGTCGACGCGGCGGGTCCGCTGCCCTGGTAGCGCGTCAGCGGCCCGCCGGGGCGGGTCCGCCGCGCGAGACCACGCGGGTGCCGTGGCCGTCGACGACGCGGGCCTGGAGCGAACCGCAGGCGCACCGGGTCCACAGGGCGCCGCCGGCTCCGGTCGGGTGGGCGGACACCACCTGGAAGGGGTCGGCACCGTCGGGCCACCCGCAGTGCGGGCAGACGACACCGGTCGTGCTGGGCATGGCGACTCCTCGTGGCTCGGCGATACGGGGGAAGGCCGGTGCGCGCGGTTCGGTCGACCGTCGCGTCACAGCCAGGGTGGGGTCACGGGTCCGTTCACGTCCAGGTTGACTTTACGGACTCCACCGTGAAGCGTGCGCTTCATGATTGATCTGCGCAGGCTGCACGTGCTCCGCGCCGTCTCCCACTACGGCACCGTCACCGCGGCGGCCCGTGCCCTGCACTTCACCCCCTCGGCCGCCTCCCAGCAGATCCGGCAGCTCGCCCGGGACCTGGGCGTCGATCTGCTGGAACCGCAGGGGCGCGGCGTCCGGCTCACCCCGGCCGCCGAAAGCCTGCTCGCGCACGCCGACGCGATCGAGGCCCGCTGGGACGAGGCAGAACTGGATCTGCGGGCGGGGGAGGGAGCACCGGCGGGGCCACTGCGGGTGACGGGGTTCCCGGTGGCCGTCTCCGTCCTGCTGGCTCCGATGGCCGCGCGGCTGCGCGAGCGGCACCCCCGGCTGTCGGTGCGGATCCGGGAGGTCGAGGTGGCGGAGGGTTTCGACCTGCTCTTCGAGGGCGAGAGCGATCTCGCGGTGGTGGAGACGACCCCGTCCAACCCGCCGTCGGCCGACGCGCGCTTCGACCAGCGGCCGCTCCTGGACGACCCGTTCGACCTGGTGGTCCCCGAGGGTCACCCGCTGGCCGGACGGGACGGGGCCGACCTCGCCGCCGTGGCGCACGAGGCGTGGATAGCACCGGTGGCGCGGAGCCCCTGCCGCCCGCACGTGATGTCGGCGTGCGGTGCCGCCGGGTTCACCCCCGACGTGGTCCATCACGCGCTGGACTGGAACGTCACCGCGCACCTGGTCGCCCACGGGCTCGGGGTCGCGCTGGTGCCCAGGCTGGCCCGGCTGCCCCCCGGGCTGCCCATCGTCCGGGTGCCCTGCGCCGACCGGCCGCACCGCAGGCTGCTGACCTGCACCCGCAGCGGTGGTCACCGCCGTCCGGCGGTCGCGGCCGCGCTGGAGGAACTGCGCGTGCTGGCCGCCGCGGCGGTGGCCTGACACACGCCGGGACCGGAGCTCGGCCGAGCTCCGGTCCCGTCACGTACCGCTGCGCCGGTCAGGCGGCGACGGACTCGTCCGCGTGGCCGTGCAGCCGGGCGACGACCTCGGTCAGCTGCGCGGCGACCTCGGCGTCGTCGGCCGGGTGGGTCTCGGCGAAGCGGGTCACCGAACCGGGGATGGACAGCTTGAGGTCCTCGATCACCTTGCCGCCGGCGATGCCCACGGCCTTGCGGGCCTCGTCCTGCGCCCACACGCCCCCGTACTGGCCGAAGGCGGTGCCGACCACGGCGACGGGCTTGCCGGTGAAGGCGCCGACGCCGTAGGGGCGGGACAGCCAGTCGATGGCGTTCTTCAGAACGGCCGGGATGGTGCCGTTGTACTCGGGCGAGAAGAGCAGGAAGGCCTGCGAGCCCTGGGCGGCCTCGCGCAGCTTCGCGGCGGCGGCCGGGACGCTGCCCTCCACGTCGATGTCCTCGTTGTAGAAGGGGATGTCGGCGAGCCCCTCGAACAGCTGCACCTCGGCGCCCTCCGGCGCGAACCTGACGGCCGCCTCGGCGAGCTGGCGGTTGTGCGAACCGGCGCGAAGGCTGCCGACGAGCGCAAGGATGCGGACAGACATGAGTACTCCCACTGCTGGAACAGATGCTGACGCGTGCGGAATCACTGCCGTTTTCACGATCCGGACCGAGGTCCGTTTAATTTCTAACATCCCAAGCGGACCGCGGTCCAGTTTTGTTCCCGATGCTTTACGCTGGCCTCATGTCCGCCGCCCTGCCACCCCTGCCGAAACCCGAGGAGACCGCCGGTCCGCCCGAGTTGCTGCAACTGGGCACGGGGATCGAGGAGGACGAGCGCTGTCTGCGCGCCGACGCCGCGCGCAACCGCGCCCGGCTGCTGGAGGCCGCCGAGCGGCTGGTCGCCGAGCACGGCGCGGCCGGTCTCACCATGGAGGCGGTGGCCGCCGCGGCCTCGGTGGGCAAGGGCACGGTCTTCCGGCGCTTCGGCGACCGCACCGGGCTGCTCGCGGCGCTCCTCGACCACTCCGAGCGGAAGTTCCAGGCATCGCTCCTGAGCGGTCCGCCGCCCCTGGGTCCCGGAGCGCCGCCCGTCGAGCGGCTGCGGGCCTTCGGCTGCGCGATGCTGCGCCGCGCCATCGACGAACTCGACCTGCAACTGGCCGCGGAGCCGAGCCCGGAACGCCGCCACACCTTCGCTCCGCGCCGCTTCCTGCGCGGTCACGTCGCCCTGCTGCTGCGGGAGGCGGTGCCCGACGGGGACAGCGAACTCCTGTCCCACACGCTGATGGCGTATCTCGACGCCGCGCTGATCCACCACCTCACCGAACAGTGCGGGCTGCCCCCGGAACGGGTGCGGGCGGGCTGGCTCGACCTGGTCGCGCGGGTGACCCGCACCGACCCCCCGGCCACCGGGACCGAGCCCCCGGCCACCGCGCCGACGGTGTGAACTCCGGGCGCGACGGCGGACGTTCCCCCGCCCGTCGCCCCGCGTCCGGCTTCTGCCAGGATGCCGTACGTCATGGTGATACCGAATCCGCCGGTCCCCGAGCCCCCCGCACCGCGCTCCGTGCCCACGAGCGCCGATGTGGCCCGCCTGGCCGGCGTCTCGCGCGCGACCGTCTCCTACGTCCTCAACAACACCGGCACCGTCCGGATCAGCGAGCCCACCCGCCGCCGCGTCCGCGAGGCCGCCCGGGAACTCGGGTACGTCCCCCACGCCGCGGCCCGCTCCCTGCGCGCCGGACACAGCCGTATGGTCCTGATGCCGACGCCGTCCTTCCCGGCGGGCCCGCTCTACACCCGCTTCCTCGGCGAACTCCAGTGGGCCCTGGGCCGTCTGGACTACACCGTCGTGCACTACGGCTCCGCGGGCCCGCGCGGCGACGAGGCCGCCCGCGCCTGGGCCGAGCTGCGCCCGGTCGCCGTCCTCGCACCCGGTTCCGACCTCGGCCCGCAGGGCGTGGAGGTTCTCAAGCGCTCCGGAGCCCGGGCGGTCATCACCCTCGGCCCGGAGGCCGTCGACGGAGCGCACGCCCTGCTCACGGACCAGGAGGGCGTCGGCCGCCGCGCGACCCGCCACCTCTACGACCGCGGATGCCGCAGAATCGGCGTCGTCGTGCCCACGGAGCGCGGCCTGGACGTCTTCTCGGCGCCGCGCCTCGCCGGCGCCCGCCGCGCTGTCGGCGGCACCGACGCCACCGTCACCGAACTACCCCTCGACTACGACGAGCGGGACGCCGCCCGCCTGGCCGCCCGCTGGAACGCCCTGGGGCTCGACGCGGTGTTCGCGTACAACGACGAGTACGCGATGCTGCTGATGCGGGCCCTTCAGGACGAGGGCCTCGACATCCCCGGCGACGCGGCCGTGATCGGCGCCGACGACCTGATGCTGGGCCGCCTGCTGCGGCCCCGGCTGAGCACCGTCCACCTGGAACTGCCCGCCGGCCGTGACCTGGCCGCACTCGTCGACCGGGCGGTGCACGACCCCGAGGCCGCGCCCGAGCGCCGCAAGGTGCTGGGCGCGACGGTGGTGCACCGGGGGTCGAGCTGACCGGCGGCCGGACTGCCCGCTACTGGCCTTCCCGACCGTCCTGGCCCGCCTGCGCCTGCTGCTCGGCGACCGCCTTGCGGACCTCGTCCATGTCCAGCTTCCGGGCCTGACCGATGACGTCCGTCAGGGCCTCCTCCGGCAGCGCGCCCGGCTGCGAGAACACGGCCACCTGGTCCCGCACGATCATCAGCGTGGGAATCGACTGGATGCCGAAGGCCTGCGCCAGCTCCGGCTGCGCCTCGGTGTCGACCTTGCCGAACACCAGGTCGGGATTGGCGTCGGCGGCCTTCTCGTAGACCGGGGCGAACTGACGGCACGGACCGCACCACGACGCCCAGAAGTCGATCAGCACGAACTCGTTGTCCGTGACCGTCTGGTCGAAGTTCTCCTTGGTGAGTTCCACGGTGCTGGTCATGAGGTGATCCCTCTTCCTGGTTTCGGGGGAGAATCCGTCGGCACAACACTGCCGACCTGGTGGGTATTCCGCGCACGTACCCATGTGGCCACGCCGCACACCACCCGCCAGACTGGCCCCATGACGCAATCGGATTCCCTCATGTACGACGTCGTCGTGATCGGCGCGGGCCCCGTCGGGGAGAACGTCGCCGACCGCACCCGCGCGGCCGGGTTGTCCACCGCGATCGTGGAGAGCGAACTGGTCGGCGGCGAATGCTCCTACTGGGCGTGCATGCCCAGCAAGGCCCTGCTGCGTCCCGTCCTCGCCCGCGCGGACGCCCGTCGCCTGCCCGGCCTCGCCCAGGCCGTGCGGGACCCGCTCGACGCCCCGGCCGTCCTCGCCCGCCGCGACGAGTTCACCGCGCACTGGAAGGACGACGGCCAGGTCCAGTGGGTCGAGGGCATCGGGGCCGATCTGTATCGCGGACAGGGCCGCATCGCCGGGCCGCGCACGGTGGAGGTGGCCGGTCCCGACGGCACCCGCCGGGTACTCACCGCCCGGCACGCGGTCGCGGTCTGCACCGGCAGCGGTGCCGCCCTGCCGCCGCTGCCCGGACTCGCCGAGGTGCGCCCCTGGACCAGCCGCGAGGCCACCAGCGCCGAGAGCGCGCCCGGCCGGCTGCTCGTGATCGGCGGCGGCGTCGTCGCCGTCGAGATGGCCACCGCCTGGCAGGCCCTCGGCTCCCGGGTGACGATGCTGGTACGCGGCGAGGACGGCCTGCTCGCCCGTATGGAGCCGTTCGCCGGGGACCTCGTCGCCGAGGCGCTCACCGAGGCCGGGGTGGACATCCGGACCGGCGTCTCCGTCGAGTCCGTCACCCGGGAGAACGGCACCGTCGTCGCCGTGACCGACACCGGTGACCGCATCGAGGCCGACGAGATCCTCTTCGCCACCGGCCGGGTGCCCCGCACCGGCGACATCGGCCTGGAGACCGTCGGCCTGGAACCCGGTTCCTGGCTGCCGGTCGACGACAGCCTCCGCGTCGAGGGCCACGACTGGTTGTACGCCGTCGGCGACGTCAACCACCGCGCTCTCCTCACCCACCAGGGCAAGTACCAGGCGCGCATCGCGGGAGCCGTCATCGCCGCCCGTGCCTCCGGGGTGCCGATCCTCGAGTCCGACCCCTGGGGCGCGCACGCCGCGACCGCCGACCACGACGCCGTCCCCCAGGTGGTGTTCACGGATCCGGAGGTGGCGTCCGTCGGCCTGAGCCTGGCCGAGGCCGAGCAGGCGGGACACCGGGTCCGCGCCGTCGACGTCGACATCGCCGTGGCGGGGTCGAGCCTGTACGGCGACGGCTACAAGGGCCGTGCCCGGATGGTGGTCGACCTGGAGGACGAGATCGTCCGCGGGGTCACCTTCGTCGGCCCGGGGGTCGGCGAGATGATCCACTCCGCGACCGTCGCCGTCGCCGGCCGGGTGCCGATCAGCCGCCTGTGGCACGCGGTTCCGTCGTACCCGACGATCAGCGAGGTGTGGCTGCGGCTCCTGGAGACGTACCGGGACAACTGACCCGTGGGCGACGGGTAGTCGCCACCGGAGCCGGGAGCCCGGAGCCCGGAGCCGGGAGGCCGGAGGCCGGAGGCCGGCCCGGCACGCCCGGGCAGCCCTCGAGGAACGCGGCCCATGGCTCGGCCGCCGTCGCCCTCGCCGTCAACGCTCACCGTTCAGCGAAGTCGCCCGCGAGAGCGGAGGCGATGCGCAGCTGGGCGTCGGCCTCCGCCTGCCGCCCCTGCCGTTCGAGGGTGCGGCCCAGCATCAGCCGGGCGTACTGCTCTGCCGGATCGCGCTCGACGACGATCCGCAGCTCGGCCTCCGCCCGCCGCAGTTGGGCCGAGTGGTAGTAGGAGCGCGCCAGCAGCAGCCGCGGTCCGGTCTGCTCGGGCACCTCCCCGACCAGTCCGTCCAGGACCCGTGCCGCGGCGGCGTAGTCCTTGGCGTCGAAGAACATCCGCGCGCGCTCCCAGCGCTCCGCCGGCGTTCCGTGGTCGTAGTACGTCGTGTCCACTCGTGACCTCCTCCGGCGTACTGCAACCACGCCCCACGGTTGAACATTCCACTACCGGGGCGCCGAGTGGAGGCCGGACGGCCGACCGGTCCGGCCAGCTCGCCGGACCGGTCGGCCGGTCCCGGTCAGTGGTGGCCGTGCGGGCGCAGCCACTGCCGCCGGTGTCCGGACGGGCGGCGGTGTCCGGCCGTCTCGTCCGAGGCGTCGGCGCTGCCGTCCGAGCCTTCCAGGCGGCCGGCCAGCTCGTCACGCTCCGTCGTGGCACGCCTGGCGGTCTCCCGTTCCCTGCGGCGCTTCTTGCCGCGGTGGCGCGCCAGCACCGTCCCGGCCAGGAGCATCCACATACCCAGGCCGAAGATCAGCGTCAGCGCGATACCGCCGAGGAACGCCCCGAGCGTGCTGATCGTGAAGGGTTCGCTCCCCAGCAGGGTGACGGTGTAGTCCGGACCGCCGGACAGGTTGTACGCGATCAGCAGGCCTGCGAAGGCGGCGGCGCCCGCCATGAGCAGGAGACCCAGCACCAGCATGGTTCTCACCTCGTCGCACGTCGATGTCCTCCACTCGGGTCACCACCAGGAAAGGGGCAAAACGCGCATCTTGCGACCCGACGTCCTGGACGAGGCACGGTTCGCCGGGGCCGGTCTCGTCCACCTGAGCGGGTGACGCCGGTCATCGCCTTCGTCGGTCCGGACGAGGCCCGGGGGCTGTGGGGCGCCGGTCTGACCGGGCCGGGCGTCCGCCGGTCGCTGAGCCGCCCGCGCGCGGTCGGGCCGATACCCGCCAGTGCCGTCGGCACGACCGGAAGGAGCAGCGCGGCGCCCAGCGTGATCTCACCGGCGGTGAGCAGACGGACGAATGTCGCGGGCCGCGGTCTGCCGAGGAACGGATAGGTGTCCTTCGCCATTGGGCGCATCATGGCGGCGCTCTGCTCATCGGCCCCGCGTTCGGCCAGACCGGAGTTGAGGATGAAGGCCCCGGTGGCCAGTCGCGGGGCGACATGCCTGAATTCGACGGGCACACGTATGGGTACTCCTAGTACTCCAGTCTGGTTCGGTGATCGATCCAGTGGGCCAGTCGGCGGTCCGTCGTCGGGAGTGGCTGCGTCGGGCTGTTGCCAGTGGCGTCTGCGCCAGATGTACCAGGGCCAGCGAGTGTCATCTTTTTCCGGTAGCACCCCAAAGACACCCCCGAGCACCCCCGAGCACTGCCGAGCCGGTTGTCGAGGATGAACCTGGCGGGCGCGGTGCGTCGCAGCGTGAGCGGCCCCGGCCGCCGGGAGGTGGATGCCGAGCTATAGTCACTAGGTCGCGAAAAACGATGTCCCGCTGGTCCACCCGCCGGACATCGCTCGTACATCGATGCAGATGGTTCTGATCGTTGAGCGTCTCCTTGCTGAGATCGGGCCTCCCGCCCGCTTTCGGCGCTGACCATCGCCGGCGCGTGTCGGCGCGACAGAGGAGCGCAGCATGCAGAGGACCATCGCCGTTGTCGGAGCGGGACTGGGCGGGCTGACGCTCGCCCGGGTGCTTCAGACTCACGGTGTCGCCGCGACGATCTACGAGGGTGAGGCCTCGGCGACGACCCGTGCGCAGGGCGGCCTGCTCGACATCCAGGAAGAGACCGGCCAGGTCGCGCTTCGCGCAGCCGGTCTGTACGACGAGTTCCTCACTCTCGTCCGTCCGGGCGAGGACGCCAAGCGTGTGGCCGACCGCCACGGCACGATCCTGCTCGACATGCCTGCGGACCCCGGTTCGGCCCGTCCTGAGGTGGATCGTGGCGAACTCAGGCGTCTGCTCATCGACTCGCTGGCGCCTGGGACGATCAGGTGGGGTCACAAGCTCGCCTCGATCCGGCACCGTGTGGAGGGCGGCTACGACCTCGCCCTCGCGGATGGTTCCGGCACGCGCGCCGACATCGTCATCGGCGCGGACGGTGCCTGGTCGAAGGTGCGTCCGCTGCTCACCCCCGCCAAGCCCCTCTACAGCGGAACCTGCTTCATCGAGATCGCCCTCACCCCAGGCGGCCAGAACCATCGGGCGAGCGTGGCCGCGATCGGCAGCGGCACGCTGATGACGGTCGCGCCGGGCAAAGGCATCATCGCCCATCGCTACGCCGACGGGCACGTTCGCGGATACGTGGCGCTGAACAAGCCCGAGGAGTGGATGAGGTCGATCGACTTCGGCGACCCGTCCGCCGGCCTCCGCCAAGTCGCCGATGAGTTCGACGGCTGGTCGCCCCCGCTCACCGCCTTCGTGACGGAGAGCGACACGGAACCGTGGCTCCGACCCATCTATGCCCTTCCCGTCGGGCTCACATGGGACAGGGTGCCCGGCGTGACGCTCGTCGGCGACGCCGCGCACCTGATGTCGCCCTTTGCCGGCGAGGGCGCGAACCTCGCCATGTACGACGGCGCTGAGCTGGCGAGCAAGCTGGTTGAGCAGCCCGACGTCGAGGTCGCGCTCACCGCCTACGAAGAGCGGCTGTTCCTGCGTAGTAGCGACGCCGCCAGCCGCTCGGCGCAGAACCTGGAGATCTTCTTCGGCCGGGAAGCACCGCAGAGCGTAGTCACTCTGTTCGACCACCCCTGATACCCCGGTCCGGGCTCGCGATCTTGCCGCGGTCCCGGGGGCCCCGGCAACCAGCCGGGGACGTGCTCGGGCCGGGGAGACCGTGTACGTCGGGGGCGGCGCCGGCAACGTGGGCGGTGCCGCCGTGACCCTCGCCTCCCGGGCCGGCGCGCGCGTCGTCGCCACGGCCCGGCCCGAGGACGCCGCCGAGGTGCGCCACCTGGGGGCGGCCGAAGTCCTCGACTACCGGTCGCCCGACCTCGGTGAGCAGCTGCGCCGGGCCGCCCCCGGCGGCTACCACGTGCACCTGGACACGTCCGGGCGCGGGCTGCTCGCCGACGCCGTGGACCTGCTGGCCCCCGGCGGGCGACTGGTCGCGATGACCGGGCTGGGCCGGGGGGCCGCCGAACTGCCGCTCGGCCGCCTCTACACCCGCGACGCGAGCATCGTGGGCTTCGCCCTCAGCAATGCCGCGACCGCGGACCTCGCCGAAGCGGCCGAGGGCGCCGTGGGTGCGCTCGGGGACACGCCGTGGCGCCCGCGCATCGCCGACCGACTGCCCCTGTCGAGGACGGCCGAGGCGCACCGCCGGATGGACGCCGGTGGGGTGCGCGGACGCCTCGTGCTCACGGTCGGGGCTGCGGACGGACGGTGAGCATCTGCTGGGCGTGGCCGACGGGGCCGTCCACGTCGTGCAGCACGGTGCTGGTGACGCCCTGGCCGGTGGGCCCGAAGACGACGGTGGTGTCCAGGCCGGTCCAGCGGCCGCGGGGCGCGCGGTGCAGGTGCAGGGTCAGATCGACGTTCGGGAACATCCACTCCCTCGGCGACTGCCGGACCGCTATGCCGTTGGCCGTGTCGACCAGCGCGACGTAGGAGGCCAGCGGGCTCGCGCTCTCTCCGGCGACCAGGTCGAGGCCGGTGGAGACCCAGGCGGTGGTGCGGCCGGGGCCGGGCGGGGCGAGCGGGCGCACGTCCAGGGAGGCGATGTAGCCGCCGGGCCACTCGGCGTCCATCGGCCAGGGGGCGAGCGTGTCCGGCGCGGTCAGCCGGTCGGCGCCGCCACCGGCGACGGCGCCCGTGTCGACGTCCGCCAGCAACCAGGCCCTGGCCCGCGCCACGGACCGGCCCGCTATGAGCACCGTCGCCTCGACCAGCTCGATGGTGCGTCCGGGCCGGACGGTCTCCACCCGTATCTCGCACTCGTCCAGCGCCGGGCGGCCAAGGATGTCGAAGCTGATCCGGCTCAGTGACATCTCCGCACCCTCCCGGCCCGCCAGACGGCGGTCGACGGCGTGGACGATCAGACCCCCGAGCGGGCTGAAGTGCTGCTCGTCCGGGCTCCACGCGCCGCCCGCGTGCGAGGTGGGCTTGTAGCGGTGCTCGTCGATCCGCTCGTAGTAGCTGTCCGGGGTCGCTGTGCTGGTGTTCAACGGGCTGCTCCTGAACGACGGCGGTGACGGCGACGGCGGGCCCGAACGGCGGCGCCGAGGCCGCGACCAGGATAGTTCGGCGGCGAATGGACCCACGCCCGAGTGGCGCTCCGGCGGCTGGGAACCCGGGTTGTCGGGGGAGACGAGACCGAAGGAGCACGGCGATGGCGAAGAAGCGCGGCGACGACGAGAACCTCGAGAAGGGCGACCAGGTCACCTGGAGCAGCCACGGCTCCCGCACGGAGGGCGAGGTGGAGAAGAAGATCACCAAGCGCACCGAGGCGGCCGGCCGCACCGTGGACGCCTCCTCGGACGACCCGCAGTACCAGGTACGCAGCGACAAGTCGGGCAGGTCGGCGGTGCACAAGCCGTCCGCGCTGAAGAAGAAGTGAGGCGCCGTGGACGGCGACGAGCAGCACAGGACCCGGGACGATTTCCACGAGCTGGTGAACATGACACCGGCCGGACTGGACGAGTGGCTCGACAGCGACGAGTCGCAGGACGCCGGGCACCACAAGGACGGGGGCGAGTCCGTCGGGCACGCGTCCGGCCGCCGGATCGTCGAGATCCTGCGGAAGAAGAAGGACGACCTCTCGGACGACGACTACGAGCACATGCGCAAGGTCGTCGGCTACGTCCGCCGGCACCTGGCCCAGCGCCCGCCGGGCGACGTCGAGGACACCCGGTGGCGGTACTCGCTCATGAACTGGGGCCACGATCCCCTGGCGTGACGCCCCGCCCCGCCGCCCGCCCCTCGTAAGGAGACGCACACGCCATGGGAGACGACCCGTACCGGCGCCCCGAAGGCGTCAGCGACGAGACGGTCGAGGCCCTCGGGTCCCTGTCCAAGGCGCTGGAGACGACCGAGTGCGCCCGCGGTCATCTGTTCGCCTTCCACCAGCTCACCGGTTCGGCGGACTTCGAACTCGACCGGGCGCTCGAACTGCTGCGTGCCGCCGGCCACCCGGAGTGGGCGGAGCGCGTGCGCACCGAGCTCCTGGGCCGCAACGTCATCCCCGGCCACTGGACGTTCCAGATCGTCGAGGCGTACGACCGGACGTACTACCAGGCGTTCAGGGACCTGGAGCGCGCGGCGGTGGACCAGCTCGCCGGGGGGCGCGGCCACCTGTACGAGGCGGAGCTGAAGGAGGTCCGTCGGACCCGCGACCACCCGGACCACGCGTCCCGCCCCGACAGCCCCGGCGCGCGCCCGCCGGACGGCCCCTTCACCTGACGGCCGCCCGCGCTCCGTGCGGGGCCGGGCCCGTGCGGGGCTCAGTCGCGGCCGCGGGCCCGTCTGAAGCGGTCCAGTCCCTCGGCGAGGTCGACGACCGGGTCCGGATAGGCGTCGTACGCGGACCGCCGCGAGTCCGGCAGCCGCCACGGCTCGTGCACCAGGCGGCCCGCGAGGCCCGCCAGCTCGGGCACCCAGCGCCGGACGTACGACCCGTCGGGGTCGAACCGCCGCGCCTGCGTCGTGGGGTTGAGGACGCGGTGCGGGCGGGTGTCGGTGCCGGTGCGCCATCGCCGCCGCGAGCCCGGGTCGTCGGCAGGCCGCCCCCGGCCGCCCTCGCGTCCGCGCCGCCCCGGGCCCGCCGCCGGGGGCGACGCGGCGCCTGTCTCAGGGGCCGGGCGTACCCCGCGCCGGGCCGGCCGGCCGGGGGGCACGGGCGGCGGCGCGGGCGATGTTGCGGGCCATGCCGCCGAAGACCACGGCGTGGAACGGCCACACACTCCACCAGTACGCCTGACCCGCCAGCCCATGGGGATGGAACAACGCCCGCTGACGGTACCGGGTCCGTCCGGCCTCGTCGGTCTCGGCGTACATCTCCAGCCAGGCCAGACCCGGCAGCCGCATCTCGGCGCGCAGCCGCAGCAGGCGACCGGGGACGACCTCCTCCACCCGCCAGAAGTCCAGCGAGTCGCCCACCCGCAGCCGCGCGGCGTCCCGGCGCCCGCGGCGCAGGCCCACTCCGCCGACCAGCCGGTCGAGCCGGCCCCGTACCGCCCAGGCCAGGGGGAAGGAGTACCAGCCGTTGTCGCCGCCGATGCCCTCGATGACCCGCCACAGCGCCTCGGGCGGCGCGGCGACGGTCAACGCGCGGTGGTCGGTGTAGAGGCTGCCGCCGGCCCAGTCGGGGTCGGTGGGCAGCGGATCGCTGGGCGCCCCCGGTACGGACGCGGACGACCAGCGGGTGCTGACCCGGGCCTCCCGCACCCGTTGCAGGGCCAGTCGCAGCGCGTCGTCGAAGCCGAGCGGACAGCCCGGCGGGGGCGGCACGTAGCGGACGATGTCGTTCTCGCGGCACACCACCTCGTGCCGCAGCGACTCGGTGAGCGGACGCGCGATGCGCGCCGGTACCGGCGTGACCAGCCCGACCCAGTGGCTGGACAGGCCGGGGGAGAGCACCGGCACCGAAAGGATCAGCCGCCTGGGCAGCTCGGCGACCTCGGCGTAGCGGACCATCATGTCCCGGTAGGTCAGGATGTCGGGACCGCCGATGTCGAAGGTCCGGGACACCTCGTCGGGCATGGTCTCGCTGCCGACGAGGGCGCGCAGCACGTCCCGGACGGCGACCGGCTGGACCCGGGTGTGGACCCAGCTGGGCGTGACCATCACCGGCAGCCGCTCGGTGAGGTAGCGCAGCATCTCGAAGGAGGCCGATCCGGAGCCGATGACGACCGCCGCGCGCAGCACGGTCGTGGGTACCCCGGAGGCCAGCAGGATGCGGCCGACCTCCGCGCGGGAGCGCAGGTGCGGCGACAGGTCGCGCTCGGGCACGTCGGACGGCGTCAGGCCGCCCAGGTAGACGATGCGCCGCACCCCGGCCGCCTTCGCCCGCCCGGCGAAGACGCGCGCCGCCCGCCGGTCGGTCGCCTCGAAGTCGTCGCCGCTGCCCAGCGCGTGCACCAGGTAGTAGGCGACGTCGACGCCCTCCGTCGCCCGCGCCACCGAGTCGGCGTCGGTGGCGTCCCCGCGCACCACCTCGACCTCCCCGGCCCAGGGATGGTCGCGCAGCTTGTGCGGGGAGCGGGCCAGGCACCGCACCCGGTGCCCGGCGCCGAGCAGTTCGGGCACGAGGCGGCCCCCGATGTATCCCGTCGCGCCGGTGACCAGGCAGCGCGGGCCCGTTCCGCCGCCCTCGCCGCTCACCCGGTCGGGTCCTTCGCTTCCCTGGCTCATGGGGCTCCGTATCTCGCCGGACAGTCGTCACCCTGACCACTTCCCCCGAACGGGCCGCGGTGGCCGCGTCCCGGCTCAGGTTGACCCTTCTATACGCTGATCACGTGGCGACAGCGAACCAGCGCGGACAGCACGCGCACGAGCGGGGCACCGGGTCCGGACCCGACGCGAGCGACCTGCACGTCCTCGCCGCTCAGCTGAGGCGGATGAACGGCGAGATCAACCGCCTCGTGCACGGTTTCGCCGGCGCCCACGGCCTGCACGCCACCGACGTCCAGGCGCTCGCCGCGATCCTGGACGCGCGCGAGCCCATGACGCCGGGGCGGCTGCGCGAGCACCTGGGGCTGACCTCGGGCGCGGTGACGGCGTGCGTGGACCGGCTGGAGCGCGCGGGGCACGTGCGCCGGGTCCGGGAGAGCGCGGACCGCCGGGTCGTGCACCTGCGCTACGTCCCCGCGGCCCGCCAGGCGGCCCGGGCGTACTTCCTTCCGCTGGCCGAGGCCGCCGCCACCGCCCGCGCGCGCTTCGACGACGACGAACTCGCGGTCGTGGTCCGCTTCCTGACGGCGATGAACGAGGAACTGCGGCTCGTCCGTTCGGACGACGGCTGAATCACCCGGCCGTGCCGCATCCGGGCAGGCGGCCGGGGAAGAAGTCGGTGTGTCACGACGACCCCGGATAACTCGACCATTGAGATTGTTTATGATCGAGTCACCTTCGCGCCGCTGGAGACCTGGAGACCCGCCACCGATGTCCATCCCCTCCCGACGGGCCCGCTGGCTCGTCCCCGCCGTCCTGCTCCTGGTCTGGCTCGGCATCGGCGGAGCGCTCGGACCGTACGCCGGAAAGCTCGGCGACGTCGCCACCAACGACCAGGCCGCCTTCCTGCCGCGCGGCGCGGAGTCCACCCGGGTCATCGACGCCCGGAAGGCCTTCCAGCAGGACGAGACGCTCCCGGTCATCGTCGTGTGGACCGCCGACGGCGGCGGTCCCGTCACCGCGCACCGCTCCGGGGCCACCCGCTCCGTCGCCGCCCTGAAGGGCGCGCCCGGTGTCGTCGGGCAGCCCTCGCCCGCGCTGCCCTCCGACGACGGCGAGGCCCTGCAGGCCGTCGTCCAGGTCGAGCCCGGCCTCGGCGACGCACTGCCCGACGTGCTCGCGCGGATCGGCGACGCCGCCGAGAAGGTGCCCGGCACACGGGCGCGACTGGCCGGTCCGGCAGCCTCCCAGGCGGACCTCTCCGACGCCTTCTCGGGCATCGACGGGCTGCTGCTCGGCGTCGCGCTGATCACCGTGCTGGTCATCCTGCTGCTCGTCTACCGCAGCCTCCTGCTGCCCCTGGTCATCATCCTCGGCGCCGTCTTCGCCCTCGGACTGGCCTGCGCCATCGTCTACGCGCTCGCCGAGCGTGACGTCGTACGCGTCGACGGACAGGTCCAGGGCATCCTCTCCATCCTGGTCATCGGCGCCGCCACCGACTACGCGCTGCTGCTCACCGCGCGCTTCCGCGAGGAACTGGCCCGGCACCCGGACCGATTCGCCGCCGTGCGCGCCGCCCTGCGGGCCTCCTGGGGGGCCGTCGTGGCCAGCGCGGCGACCGTCGCCCTGGCCCTGCTGGCCCTGCTGCTGAGCGACCTGACCAACAACCGCGCGCTCGGGCCCGTCGGCGCCATCGGCATCGTCTGCGCCGTACTGAGCACGCTCACCTTCCTGCCCGCCGTCCTGGTCCTGCTCGGCCGGGCCGCCTACTGGCCGGCCAAGCCCGTACGCACCGGCGACCCGGAGGCCGGACACCGTCTGTGGCGCCGCGTCGCGGAACTGGTGGACCGGGCCCCGCGCCGCATCTGGGCGATCTCCCTGGCCGCGCTGGTCGCCTGCGCCGCCTTCGCGCCGACGCTGACCTCCGAGGGCGTCCCCCTAAACGAGATCTTCGTGAACGACACCCCGTCGGTCGCCGCCCAGCAGACCCTCGCGCGGCACTTCCCCGGCGGTTCCGGCAACCCCGCCGTGATCATCGCTGAGGCCGACCGGCTCGACCCGGTCCTCGCGGCCGCCCGCGACACCCGCGGCGTCGCCTCCGCCGCCCCGGTGGCCGGCTCCGGCCGTCCCGGCGGAGGTGAGCCGAAGGTGGTCGACGGGCGAGTACGGATCGACGCGACGCTCCAGGCACCGGCCGACAGCGACGCCGCCAAGAGCACCGTCGCCCGTCTCAGGTCGGCCGTCCACGACGTGCCCGGCGCCGACGCCCTCGTCGGCGGCTACACCGCCCAGCAGTACGACACCCAGCGCACCGCCGAGCACGACCGCACGCTCATCGTGCCCGTGGTCCTCGCCATCATCCTGGTCATCCTGATCGCCCTGCTGCGGGCGCTGCTGATGCCGGTGCTGCTGGTGGCGACGGTGGCGCTGAACTTCGTGGCCACCCTGGGCGTCGCGGCCCTGGTCTTCACCCACGTGTTCGGCTTCAGCGGCACGGACGCCTCCGTCCCGCTGTACGGGTTCGTCTTCCTCGTCGCCCTCGGCGTGGACTACAACATCTTCCTCATGTCCCGGGTCCGGCAGGAGTCGCTGCGCCACGGGGTGCGGGAGGGCATCCTGCGCGGTCTGACGGCCACCGGCGGCGTGATCACCTCGGCCGGGGTCGTCCTCGCCGCCACCTTCGCCGCGCTCGGGGTGATCCCGCTGGCCTTCCTGGTGCAGATCGCCTTCATCGTGGCCTTCGGCGTCCTGCTGGACACGCTGGTGGTGCGCTCGCTGCTGGTGCCGGCGCTCGCCCGCGACATCGGCACGGTCGCCTGGTGGCCGGGTCGGCCGGGCCGTCGGAGCCGGGCCGGGGCGGAGTGACCCGCTCCGCCGGGGGCGTCAGGCGTCCGGGCGCTCCGCGAGGGGGCGCACCGTGCCGAGGAAGCGCCGTACGTCGATCTCGATGACGACCCGCTGCGGGTTCGCCCGGGGCTGCCGGTAGCGGGCCGCGTACCGGGCCTCGGCGTCGTGGACCGCCCCGGCGTCGTCCCGCACGGACGCGACGCCCTCCAGCGTGGACCAGCGCCTGCCGTCCACCTGGCCCACCGCGACGACGCCCCCCGCCGCGCGCCGCACATTGCGCGCCTTCGTGGTGTCCCGGCTCGTGATGACCCGCGCCGTACGGGTGGCATGGTCGTACGTCACCCCGACCGGGACCAGGTGCGGCGTCCCGTCGGCCCGCGGCGTCGACAGGAAGCAGATCCGGCGCTCCTGCCAGAACCGGACGAACTCCTCGTCCGCGTCGTGCCGTTCCCGGCTGTCCATCCGATCTCCTCGCCCGCGCCGTGTGTGCTCCGTCCGGGACAGCATCGCCCGGCGGGCCGGGCGGCCGCTCGTCGGGGTCCGGAGGGCGGCGGGACCCGGCTCAGGCGGCGTCCCGTTCGGAGGAGCGGACTCCGGACGGTTCCGGGCGCGGGGCGGGGGAGCGATGGTCCCCGCCGCCCGGGAGCAGGCGCAGATGCCGCCGCCGTGCGTGCCGGGGCGGACCCGGATCGCCGAACAGGCGGTCCTCCAGGTACGTCATGGTGAACAACAACAGCCCCACGCCGGGCAGTAGTAGGACGGCAACGGTAACCACGCCGCAGGTCCCCCTCCATGTGGACGACTTTCTGCGGGTGCCCCGGCCGCCGTTGGTGATGAGCACGACAGGTGTGAAGATGGCGCGACCGTCGGACATAAAGGGCAAATGGCGGAAAGGGTGATGACTGCGCCGGGCCGTGTCCGTGCCGTACGGGGGCGGGCGGCCCCGTCGGCAGACATGCCCCACCCGGGAACGGAGTGGACGTACTGCACGAGGACCCCGCGGTGTGGGGCGTGCACTCCCTGGACGCCGACGGGTTTCGGTGCGCCTCGCCGTCAAGACCGTGCCGCTGCGGCGGTGGCGCGTCACCCGCGAGCCGCGCCGCCGGGTCAAGGACGCGCTGGACGAGGCGGGCGTCGGGATGCCCTTCCCGCGGCGGACGGTGTGACTGCGCACCGACACCCCCGAGAGCGGGCCGGAAGGGCTGACGCGCTGACGCGCCGACGCCGGATTTGCCGAACCGGCAAAGAACCTTGGTGCCTCCCGCCCGGCCGGGGCAGCCTGCACGCGGGGCGCGCGACACGTCGTGCGCCCCGCCGAGCAGACGACCGCGACCGCCCCTGGAGGCACCATGACCGACACCCCCGCGCCGGCTCCCGCCGCGGAGTTCTGGGAAGCCCGCTACCGCGACACCGGCCGCGTCTGGAGCGGACGTCCCAATCGGCTGCTGGTCGAGGAGGCGGGCGGCCTCACCCCCGGCACCGCGCTGGACCTGGGCTGCGGCGAAGGGGCGGACGCCGTGTGGCTGGCCTCGCGCGGCTGGCGGGTCACCGGCGTGGACATCTCCGCCACCGCGCTCGAACGCGCCGCCGGGCACGCCGCCGAGGCGGGGGTCGGCGACCGCGTCGCCTGGGAACGTCATGAGCTGGGACCCTCGTTCCCCGAGGGTTCCTTCGACCTGGTGAGCGCCCACTACCTGCAGTCCCCGGTCGCCCTCGACCGGCAGGGGGTGCTGCGCGCCGCCGCGCGGGCCGTGGCGGCGGGCGGCACCCTGCTGGTCGTCATGCACGCCGGCTGGCCCTCCTGGCAGACCGAACCGCCGTTCGAGGCCGTCTTCCCCACCCTGGACGGCGTCCTCGCCGAACTCGACCTGCCGGAAGGCGAGTGGACCGTCGAGTCCGGCCGGACCGTCCGCAGTCCGAGTGTCTCGCCCGAGGGCGTCGAAGGCTTCCGCGAGGACAACGTGTGGCGACTGCGACGGGAGTGAGGCTTGGCCGAAGCCCGCTGTGCCACAGGCAGCGTATGTCCGGTTTGTTGAAGAAGTTACCTTCTGTGAATTTTGAGAAGCAAGGCATGCTTTGTGGCTTCCCGGACACCCTTGGATGTGTAGGCCAGTTGGCTACCAGAGGGAGATGGTGAAATGCCTTCCAAGGACAAGGTGCTCGAGGAAGTCACCCGCACCGAGAACATCGACATCGACGCGGCTCTCGACCCCGCCGAGCCCGACGGAGTCTTCCGCGACAGCCGCGAGTGCGCCGCGCTCGCCCTGCAGTCCGGAGGCACCAGCCTCCTGCTCTCGCCGCCGACCCCGCGCCCGAAGAAGGGCTGACGGACCGACGGGAGAATGAAATGGAGCAGTCGAGCACGTCGGCCCTGCTGCAGGGTACGGTGCTGGACCTCGCTTCCGACGTGGTCTCCGCTCTCCGGAGCGGAGACCACGTGCGAGCGGGGAGCACCCTTACGGCGGGCGGCGCGGGCGAGGGCGTCGCGCGTGCGGCGGTGCGCGTCCTGGGCGCCGACACGCTGTTGCCCAGCGTCCTGCTGCGCGTTCCGCCCGACCCCGGACAACTCGCCGTGTTCAAGGACGCAGTGGCGGCCCACCCGCCACGCGACGACGCGGCACCCACCGTCGTATGGAGCCACTGGGCGATGGACCGCGCCCTGCGCCGGATCGAACAGCCGCTGGCCGGCCCGCTCACCGGCGAGCCGGGCACCGAACCCGACGCCCGCTGGCTCGACGACGCCGGCTGGCAGTTCCTGACCCACCAGCTCGCCGTCCTCGCTCCGCTCGCGCTGCCCGGCGGGGAGTGCGCGGTGACCCGTGCGGCGCGGCGCCGTCCCGTGGACGTCGCCCGCGGTTTCGTACGGGCCGTGCGCCGCCGGGACTGGCAGCAGGCGGCCGGGGCCGGGCGCTGGCTCACCCTGCTGGACGGGGTGCCCGAAACCCTCGGCCTGGAGGCCGGGCTGGACTTCGTACGCCTCATGGGCGGCTCCGACCCGCGGGTGGCCCTGCAGCTGGAGGCGGCGCGGCTGATGCCCGCCGGAGTCCTCCTGTGAGCACCGGTGGCGGGAGCGTCCGTGACGTCGAGGAGGCCGCGCTGGACTGGGTGTGGGCCCACCGCGACCGCTTCGCCCTCGGCGACGACGCGCTGGCGGCCGACGGCCAGGTCAACCGGACGTGGAAGCCCCTGGGCGAACTGACCCGGGTCTGCGCCTCCGTGTCCCTGTGCACCCCGCCCGGGGACCCGCCGCACACCCGCGTGTCCGAGCTGCTGGACTACGCCTGGCAGCAGACCCACCGCGGTGAACTCTTCCCGCTCATGCAGTCCCTGGAGCCCTTCGCCACCTACCCGCTGGAGGTGTACGCGGCCTTCGCCTCGGCGGGCTTCCGGCACCCCGGCTACGAGGCGTCCGCCGCCGTGGTGGCCCGCACCCGCGGCTGGCGGCTGACCGAGCAGTACCCCACCCGCCGGCTCGGTGTGATCGAGGCCGAGCGGCGCTGCGGCATCCCCCCGCACGGGCCTGTACCGCAGGCGCTGGGCCGCACCTGGCTGGGCGGCCTGCCGGAACCGTGGACCTTCGAACGCGCCACCGGTTACGCGCTCACCCACGTCGTCTTCCACCTCACCGAATGGGGACGCGCCGCCCAGGCGGTGCCGGCGGACCTGGCGGACTACCTGCTGCACTGGCTGCCGCCCTGGCTCGACACCTGCCTGGACGCCCGGATGTGGGACCTGAGCTGCGAACTGCTGGCGGTGGCGGCGAGCCTGCCCCGCCCGCCGGAGCCGGCCGTGCTGGAGGACGCCTGGCACCGTGTCGCGGCCGCCCAGGACGCCTCCGGCGCGCTCCCCGAGGAGGGCGCCGCCCAGGACGCCGCCGGACCGGACCCGGGGCCGGACCCCTACGACTTCACCGACTGCTACCACTCCACCCTGATGGCCGCGTTCGCGGCGGCCCTCACCACGGCACGGCCGCGGGACGTGCGGGACGCCGCACGGCACCCCGCGCGACATGCCGGACAAGGAGCGCCGGGATGACGGACACCCGCCTGATCCACCGCGTCGGAGCCGGCGCCCTGGAGTGGCTGTGGACCCACCGCGACGGATTCCGGCTCGAGCCGGACGTGGACCCCGAGATCGGTTTCCTGGAACGCTTCAAGCCGATCGGCGAACTCGCCCTGATCTGCAAGGTGCTCTTCCGTGAGGGCGTCGCCGGATCCCGCCAGGCCCGGCTCGCCCGCCAACTGCTCGACCACACCTGGCGCGAGACCCTGGACGGCGGCCGCATGCTGGTGCGCGGCCAGCGCGTCGAGCCCTTCTCGCCGGTCCCCTTCGAGGTCTACCTGCCGTTCAAGGAGCTGGGCTACAGCCAGCCCGAGGTGGAACGCGCCACGGTCCTCAACCACCGGCTGGACAGCTGGTCGCGATTCCCGGTGACGCCGACCCGGCGCCTCGGTCTGTCCGCCTTCCAGCGCCGCTTCGGCCTGCCCGCGCGCCCGCCCGAGGCCGAGCCCGCCGCCGCCACCTGGCTGGCCGGCACCCCCGAGCCGTGGACCGTCGAGGGCCACACCGCGTACGACATCACGCACACCGTCTTCCACCTCACCGACTGGGGCGAGAACCCGGGCGGGCTGCCGCCCCCGGTCGCCGACTACCTCGCCACCTGGCTCCCGGTGTGGATCGACGACTGGCTCGACCTCGAACGCTGGGACCTGCTCGGCGAACTCCTGGTCGTGGACGCCTGCCTGCCCCGGCCCACCCTCGACGAGGCCGCCTGGCAGGGCTTCGCCGCCGCGCAGCAGCCGGACGGCGCCATGCCCGCCGTACGCACGATGCCCGAGGGCGACCCCGACACGGTGTTCGACGTGATCTACCACCCGACGCTGGTCGCCGCCTTCGCCTCCCTGCTGGCCACCTCCCGCGCCCTCACCGAGCTGGCGCACTCCGCGTCGTGACGGGCCGCCGCACGCCCTGGCCGGGCGCTCCCGCCGCCGACGAGTACGCCCCGCCGGAGCCCGTACCGGCCGACGAGGCGGCGCTGCGCGAGCGGCTGACCGGGGCCGCGGACGCCTCCGACGCACCCGACGTCGTCTTCGCCGTCTCCCGGCACGGCCGGCGCACCGTGCACAGCGGCGGCACCGCCCCGCCGCCCGCCGTCCCCCGCGAGGACCTCCGCTACGAGATCGGGTCGGCTTCCAAGACCTTCACCGCGCTGCTGCTGACACGGCTGATCCGGCGCGGAGTGCTCACCGGCGCCGAACCGGCCGCCGCCTGCCTGGACCCCGGCCGGCCGGCCGGCCCGCATCCCGTGACCCTCGCGCACCTCATCACCCACACCTCGGGACTGCCCGCCCTGCCGGCCGGCTTCGTGCGCCGGGGCCTGCCCGCCTGGCGGACCAACCCCTACGCCCGTTATCCGGCCGAGCGGCTGACCGACGCCTTCCTGCGCCACCGGCCCCGGCACCGCCCCGGCACCCGCTGGCACTACTCCAACTACGGCGTGTCCGTACTCGGCCACGCGGTCGCCGCGACCACCCGCACCGCCTGGGAGGACCTGATCACCGGGCAGGTGCTGCGCGCGCTCGGTCTCAGCGGTACGGCCCTGCGGGCGGAGGGCCCCTGGACCGACGCCGTGGGACACCGCAAGGACGGCCTCACCCCCGTCCCGGCCTTCGACGCGGGCCCCTTCCAGGCGGCCGGAGCCGTCCGGTCCACCCCGAACGACCTGCTCACCTTCCTCGAGGCCCACCTCGACCCGGCCCGCTCACCGGCCGCCGGAGCGCTGCGGGCGGTACGGGTTCCGGTGCTCCGCCGGGGGATGGGGCACCGGCACGTGCACACGGTGGGGTGGTTCCGCCACCCCACGGACGGCGGGCCGATGTACTTCCACAGCGGCGCCACCCTGGGCCAGCAGGCCTTCCTGGGTTTCCGGCCCGACACGGACACGGCCCTGGCCGCGGTGTGCACCCGGCGCTTCCGCGCCCGGGACCCGTTCATCGCCACCGCCTACGCCCTCCTCGCGGAGGGATAGCCGCGGCGGCCGGACCGCACGGGAACGCGCCCGCGGCGCGGCGGGAACAGCGGTGGGCGCGGAGCCGCGTCGTGCGACCCCGCGCCGAGTGTCCGCCCCTGGCCGGCCGTCTGCCCGCCGGATGCCCGCCGGACCCGTCCGAGCGCCGATCCGTCCGAACCAGACCCTCCGTCAGACGCGCTGCCACAGGGCGGGCGTGCTCGCCGGCGCCCCGGCGCCCTGCGCCTGGTGGCCCTGCAGACACCGGTAGCGCGCGCCGTCGTACGACACGGTGGTGCCGACCTCGTAGACCCGGCCCGCGGCCCACGCGTCCGCCGCCGCGTTGTCCTGCGGAGCGGGCGTCTGAGCCGCGGAGGAGGTGGTCTTCAGAATGAGGCCGAAATCGCTGAGCAGCGGGTTGACCGGCTGGTAGAACGTGGTCCCGCCGTCGGTGCAGTCGCCGGACCCGCCGGAGGTGGTCCCCTGCGCCTGGGTGCCCGAGACGAAGGGGCCGCCGGAGTCGCCGGGTTCGGCGCACACCGTCGTCCCGGTCAGCCCGTTCACGGTGCCCTGCGGGTAGGTGACACTCGTGTCGTGCTGCTGGACCGTGCCGCAGTGCCACCCCGTGGTCGAGCCGGAACGGCACACCGAGGCACCCACGAGCGCCTCCACCGACCCGGCGATCCGGACCTTCTCGCCGTCCTGCCCCTGCACGTCGGGCGTGGCGGTCCAGTCGGCGTTGACGCCCACCCAGGCCATGTCCTTGCCGGGGAACGTCGAGGCCTGGAAGGTGCCCTGGTCGGCCTCGTCGGACCCGGTGGTGGTGGCGCCCGGCGTGCCGCAGTGCCCGGCCGTGGCGAAGCCCTGCCGGTCGTCCTTGGTGACGGAGAACCCGATGGAGCAGCGGGCCCGGCCGTCGATGTAGTAGGCGTCGCCGCCGACGAGGTCCGCCAGCACCCGCGGCTGGTCCGGCGAGATGCGGACGCCCACGTCCTCGCCCTGCACTCCGGCGGCCTCCAGGAAGGCGCTCGCGGCCGACTCGCCGGTGGCCTGGAGCGTGACCCGGTTGGTCCGCACGTCGACGTACCAGACCGGCGTCCGCCGGGTCCGGGTACGGGCCGCCGCGGTGTCCAGCCTCTCCTTGACGGCGCGCAGTTCGGCCAGTCCCTTGTCGACGACGGCCGCCTTGGCGCCCTGCGCCTCGATGGCGGCGCTGTCCGCGGCGTCGGTGGTGGCGACGGTCAGTTCGGCCGAGGTCGCACCGCTCACCCAGGCCCCGGCGAAGCGGTCGCCCAGCGTGTTGCGCAGCATGCCCGCGCGTGTGCCCGCCTCCGCCTCGTTGGCCAGCCGCGCCGCCGCCTGCCCGGGCGCCAGCTTCAGGTCGCGCTCCATCGCGCTCAGCATCGGTGCCGGCGCCGCGTCGGCGCCGGGCGTCCGGGCCACGGCGGGGCGGGGGCCCGGGGCGGGCGGCGGCGCGGCCGACGCGGCCGAGGGGAGTGCGGTCACAACCAGGGCGCCGAGCGCGGTGAGGGCCGCGCGGCGGCTGCGCGCGGCATGTCTGCCGACCATGCGATGTGCCTCCTTGGAGAGTTGAGCGAGACAGCGGTGTTCGGTGGGCGACCGTGGGTCACGGTGCGCCCGCGGAGAAGTCACAGGCCTTGCCCGAAAGATCCGCGACGATGCCGGACCCCGGTCTGTTTCGCGCTATGGGGGGCGTCGTGGGTGCCATGTGCAGTACGCGGACGCCCCCGCGAGGACCCGGGATCAGGCGGGCTTCAGTCCCGGCTCGCCCGCCTCGGTGACGAAGGACGCGGCCGTGGTGACGGGAGCGCCGGGCGTGCTGATGGCGGAGACGGTCCTGAAGTCGAGGCGCGTCGACTGACGGCCGAGTTCGGCCCGCACATAGCCGCGCTTGCCGTTGTAGAACTTCATGTGCGGGTTGGCCTTCAGGTAGAGGTCCCAGTTGGCGGGCTTCTCCACGCCGTCGCGGCCGCTGGCCACCGAGGTGCAGGTGACCTCGGTGCCGACGGTGGCGGACGCCGGGTCGTCGAAGTCCTCCTTGACGTCGAGGGCGTAGCCCACGTGCACGTCGCCGGTGAGGATCAGCCAGTTGTCGACCCCGGCGGCCTTCGCCCCGGCGACCACCCGGTCGCGCGAGGCGCGGTAGCCGTCCCAGGCGTCCATGGAGAGCGCGGCGTCGGCGGTCACGTCGAACTTGCGCTGGGAGAAGCACACCTGCTGGGGCATCACGTTCCACAGCGCGGTCGAGCCCTTCCAGCCGTCGAGCAGCCACTGCTCCTGCGCGGCGCCGGTGATGGTGCGCGCCGGATCGTCCGACTCGGCCCCCGGCGCGTGCGGCCGGTCGTCGTAGGCCTGGTCGGAGCGGTACTGGCGGGTGTCGAGGATGTCGAACTGCGCGAGCGTGCCCCAGTGCAGCCGGCGGTACAGCCGGGCGTCCGGGCCCTGCGGCAGCTGGGCGGCGCGCAGCGGCTGGTTCTCCCAGAACGCGCGGTACGCGGCTGCCCGGCGCAGCAGGAACTCCGCCGGCGGGATGTCGTTCTCCGGGATGCTGCCGGCGTAGTTGTTCTCGGTCTCGTGGTCGTCCCAGGTGACGACGAAGGGGTGTGCGGCGTGCGCGGCCCGCAGATCCTCGTCGGCCTTGTAGAGCGAGTAGCGCAGCCGGTAGTCGGCGAGGGTCATCGTCTCGCGGTTGAACACGTCGGGCAGCGTGATGTCGGTGTAGCCGCGCTCCCCGCCCTCGGAGTTCACCGCGTACTCGTACAGGTAGTCGCCGAGGTGGAACACCACGTCGACGTCGTCCTGGGCGACATGTTTCAGCACCGTGTAGTAGCCGTCCTGGTAGGCCTGGCAGGCGACCGCCGCGAGCCTGAGCGACGGGGTGGCGCTGCCCGCCGCGGGTGCGGTGCGGGTGCGGCCCGCGGGGCTGAGCCAGGCACCGGCGCGGAAGCGGTAGTAGTAGACGGTCCCGGGCGTCAGGCCCTTGACGTCGACGTGAACGCTGTGGTTGTACTCGGCGTGGGCGTCGGCGGTGCCCCGGAACAGGACACCCGCGAAGTACTCGTCGACGGCCACCTCCCACTCGACCGTGACCCGCTCCGTGCCCATCCCGCCGTCCTCCAGGAACGGCTCGGGCGCCAGCCTGGTCCACAGCAGCACCGAGTCCGGCAGTGGGTCGCCGGAGGCGACGCCGAGGGTGAAGGGGTCCTTGCTGATGCGGGCGGCCTCACGTTCGGGGGCGGCGACCGCACCACGGGCCGGCAGGTTGGTGGAGAAGGCGAGCGCCGCGGCGGCCGCGGTCACCGTGAGGAAGCGCCGGCGGCCGACGTGCCGGGCGGCGGCGCCCATCACGGCGTCGTGCGGGGAGAAGGCGTGCTCGGCCAGTGCGCTGGGACGGCCCGTGGGCGCCATCTGGTGTCCTCTCGTACGGGGTGTGGCGGTCCGTGCCGGGACTCCGTCGCGTGGTGGCGCCGGCCCCGCGATGCGCGGACCCCGCATGCTAAGCAGACAAAACCCCCGAAACGGTCAGGGCTTGCGGAGTGATCACACAGGAGGAGGTACGCGTGTGTGGGCGCCGCCGCTCCGGGGCATCCGGGACGGGCGAGGAACGGGGGGAACGCGGGCGTACGGGAGTGGGAAGGCGGCGGGCCGAGCCGATGGCCGGGACACGGCGTTACGACGTGGCGGCCTCCGGTCGCTGGTGGGACGAGGACGACCACCGCTGGCTGCCGACCGGCGAGGTGCACGCGTGGGAGCGGGGCACGAACCAGACCGTGTGCGGTCCGTCGCTCCACCGTTCGCGGCTGTCCCGGTTCTCCGCGCTGACCTGGACCGAGGTGCTGCCCGAGTCCGGCGGCGCGGCCGACGCCGTCCGCCGGGTCTGCCCCCGCTGCGCCGCCGCGGCCGGCCGCCGGGGCGCGGACGCCCGGCCCGCCTGGCGGCGCGTCGACCCGCGCCCGTAGGGGCCGGACGGCCGGGCCGGCCCCCGGAACCGCGCGATCGGCGGTCTACGGGGGCAGCGGTGAGCGGCTGACGCGGATCTTGGCCTGGCCGTGCGGCCGCTTCTCCCAGTCCTCCATGAACCGCGCGTGCAGGTTGTGCTGGGCGGCCAGCGTGAGCAGGGTGTCCGTGCGGTAGTAGAAGTCCTCGCGAAGCACCTGGTGTTCGGTGCCCTCCGTGCGGTCGAAGGTGAAGTCGAAGAAGCCGGTGCCGGTCAGGACGCGGCCGACGTGTGCGAGGCACTCGTCGATGACGTTCAGCGGCGAGTGCGAGAAGACGCTGTGGGCGTGGACGACGTCGAAGTGGCCGGCGGGCAGGAACTCCAGCCGGAGGTCGCCGGTGAGGGTCAGATGGGGCAGCTTGGCCTGGAGTCCACGCTCGGTCAGGGTCTTCTTGGCGGCGATCAGGATGTCCGGCGAGATGTCGACGCCGTAGTAGTGACCGGTGTCGAGGTGGTCGATGAATCGCCAGCCGCCGCGCAGGTTGCCGCAGCCGATGTCGAGCATGCGGTGTTCGGGGCGGAGCCCGTGTTCGATCAGATAGTCGAACTGCATCCGCCCGAGTGCCAGCCAGCGGTCGTGGGTCCGGCTGCCGACCGCGGCCTCCGGGTCGCGCCGGGTGTCGGAGGCCATCACCGCCCGGTAGTAGCCGACGTGGTCGGGGTGCCTGATCCGCAGCCACGCGTCCCGGCCGGCCCGGCGGACGTAGGGGCCGACGCGCTCGGGGTGGCGCAGCGCGTACCCGACCCTGTGCGTGAGCGCGGCGCGGTTGCTGCGCAGTTTCTTCGGGGACCTGGCGTCCTTGGGCATGGCGGGACGGAACCTCCGTACGAGGGACTCGGGCAGTGACAGGCGCCGGGCGGGGTGCCGGACCCGGCGGCGCGACAAGAGAACCGTGACGAGGACGAGCACGAGGGCCGGAGCGCCGGGGAGCGCCGTGTCGGTCCACTGGAAGGCGCAGTGGTCGCCCGCCGGATCGGCCTCGTAGCAGCGGGAGGCATACCCGTGCCCTCCCGCTCCCTCTCGTCCGGCATCCGTGCGGCCCAAGGGGCCGAAGGCGACCGGTGGCCCACCCCGGGCCGGCGGTCCGCTCACCGGTTCCGGCCGCCACGGCCCCGTGCCGGAGCGGGCCTTCGCCTCCGGCCGGGAGCCGCGGGAGGGACACGACCCGAGCGGCTGGACTCCCAGTCCAGGCATTGGACGTGTAGTCTCGGACTTCCTGGAGTCCGAGTAGGGAGCACCTGATGAGCGAACCCGCGCCGGACACCGAACGCGACGCCGTGCTCGCCGCGCTGCGCCCCGTGGTCGACGGGATCGCCGCGACGTTCGGGCCGGTCTGCGAGGCGGTGCTGCACGACTACCGGCACCCCGAACGGTCGGTCGTGGCCGTCGCGGGGTCGGTGACCGGGCGGACGGCGGGCGGGGCGATGAGCGAGATCGGCATGCGCGTACTGGCCCGCGGCGACGAGGCGCGCGACGAACTGAACTACGTCACGCGAACGGCCGACGGCATGCTGTTGAAGTCCTCCACCATGGTGCTGCGCGACTCCACGGGCGCGGTGTTCGGCGCCCTGTGCGTCAACCTGGACGTCACCGCCGTCGACCGGGCCCACGCCCTGCTCGGCGCCCTCGCCGGGACCGCGGGCGCCCCCGCCGAAGTGCCGTCGACCACCTTCGGCGACGACATCGACGCGGTGGTCGACGCCATCGTGGACGCCCACCCGCTGCGCCGGGACACCAGCTGGGCGGCACTGGACCGGGACCGGCGACTGGAGCTGTTCCGCGATCTCGACGGGCGCGGTGTGTTCGCCGTACGCCGCTCGGTCGAACACGTCGCCGCCCGGCTCGGCATCTCCCGCGCCTCCGCCTACCACTACCTCTCCCAGGCCCGCGCCGTGACCGGCCCGGCCGCCGACACCCCCTGAGGACACCCGTGACGACCACCACCCCGCCGGTCACCCTCGACGACGTCCGCTCCGCCGCCGCCCGCATCGAGGGCGTCGCACACCGCACCCCGGTGCTGCGCTCGCGCACCCTGGACGCCCTCGTCGGCGCCGAGATCCTCCTCAAGTGCGAGAACCACCAGCGGGTCGGCGCGTTCAAGTTCCGCGGCGCCTACAACGCCGCCTCCCGCCTCACGCCGGAGCAGCTGTCCCGCGGCATCGCCGCCTACTCCTCCGGCAACCACGCCCAGGCGGTCGCCCTCGCCGCACGCGAACTGGGCACCACCGCCGTGATCGTCATGCCCGAGGACGCGCCGCCCTCCAAACGGGACGCCACCGCCGGCTACGGCGCCGAGATCGTCACCTACGACCGCTACACCGGCGACCGCGTGGCCATCGCCGAGGCCCTGGCCGCCGACCGGGGCCTGACCCTGATCCCGCCCTACGAGCACCCGCACGTCATCGCGGGCCAGGGCACCGCCGCCCTCGAACTCGTCGAGGAGACGGGAGAGCTGGACGCCCTGATCGCGCCCGTCGGCGGCGGCGGACTGATCGCCGGGAGCGCCACCGCGGTCAAGGGCCTGCACGCCGGCACCCGGGTGATCGGCGTCGAACCCGAGGCCGGTGACGACACGAGGCGCTCCCTGGAGGCGGGCCGGCGCGTCACCGTGCCGGTCCCGCGGACCATCGCCGACGGCCAGGCCCTGCCCACCCCCGGCGAGCTGACGTTCTCCGTCAACCGGCGGCTGCTCGACGGGATCGTGCTGGTCTCCGACGACGAGATCCGGGACGCGATGCGGTTCGCCTTCGAACGGCTGAAGACCGTCCTCGAACCGAGCGGCGCCACCCCGCTGGCCGCTCTCCTGAACGGCCGTATCGCCGTCCCGCCCCGCCGCGTCGGCGTGATTCTCTCCGGCGGCAACGTGGACGCCGCCCGCTTCGCCGAAGTCTGCGGCGCACCCCGCTGACCACCGGCGTCCCCCGGATGGCGCCGCCGAGTTGACAGGCGGACGATGGAAGGGGTGGGCAAGGGAAAGGAGGAGCGTCATGCTGGAGGCAAAGACGCTCGACAAGCCGGACGAGCGGCGCGATTTCCCCCGCGGGCACATCGAGGCCGTACACATGGAAGGGCTGGACTTCGCCGTCGCCACCTTCGAACCCGGCTGGCGCTGGTCGGAGTCCCTGGCACCGATCGCGGGCACCGACAGCTGCATGATCCACCACAACTGCTACGTGGCGCAGGGACGCATGCACGTCCGCATGGACGACGGCACCGAGAGCGAGGTGGGCCCCGGCGACGTCTTCGTCTGCTCGCCCGGCCACGACGCCTGGGTCGTGGGCGACGGACAGTGCGTCGTGTACGACTTCGCCGGTGGGATGGCGAAGGAGTACGCCAAGGCCGGCTAGCCGGAGGTCCGTCCGGCCGGCACGAGGACGGGTGAGGGAGGGGGCGACCGCCGTGGCGGCCGCCCCCTCCTCTCCCGGCTCCGCCGGCTCACGCGGCGGCCGTCACCGCCGCCCCCGCCGGCATCACCTTCCGCGTGGCACGCCCTGTGCGGTGCAGCGTGGAGGACGCCACGCAGAGAGCGGGGCCCGGCCACACCGGGCGCCGGACCGTATCGGGGGGTGTACCCAGTGGCACCTCAGCCCCGGCCCGCGCCACGGCGATCGCGCTCACCCCTCCACCAGCACCACCTCCAGGATGCGCGGACCGTGCACCCCCTCGACCCGGTCCAGTTCGATGTCGCTGGTCGCGGAGGGACCCGAGATCCACGTCAACGGGCGGGCGGGATCGAGGCGTTCCAGCGCCTGCGGCACCGAGGCGACCACCTGGGCGGGCACCCGTACGACGCAGACGTGATGGTCGGGGACGAGCGTGATGCGGCGGCGGCCCTGGTCGGGGGAGCCGTCCAGGACGATGGTGCCCGTCTCGGCGACGGCCACGGCGCAGCCGGTGACCACGCTGTCGACCATGTCGAGTTCCTGCGGGGTGCTCGCCGCACGGTCGTGGACGCGGGGTGCGTCGACCGCCTTCAGCCAGCTCGGGGGCAGTTCCGGTGGGATCACCACGCGCCGCGAGCCATGCGCCGCCAGGAGCCGCGTCAGCAGGTCCGGCAACTGCTCGTCCGTGCACCGGTGCACGACGGCCCGGTAGTCCGCCAGATTCTCGGCGAGCAGCTCCACGGTCTCGGTGACGGTGCGCTCCCCGTGCTCGCGCACGTAGTCCCGCGCGACGGCCCGCTCGTACGGTCCTTCGTCGGCCGGCACCTCCGCCAGCGCGCGCCGGACCCGGCCCAGGACGCGTTCCCTGCTGCTCACTTCGCTCCGCCCTTCCCGCCGTGCGTGCGCTGCCACCAGTCCCGGAACGGCTCCGCGGGCACCGCCGGAAGATCCCGGCTGCCGCTCCAGGCCCGGCCCGGACCCGGCAGGGTGCGCGGATGCAGGCGGCGGGTGCGTGACGCCAGCCGCTGCCCGGTTAGCAGTGCGCCCGGACGCGTGAACGCCCACCGCGCCGCCCGCATCGCCGCCCGCTCGGCGGCATGTCCCTTGGCGGGCTTCAGCACGACCCGGTTGCCGTGCCGGACGGCCGGCCCGCCCTGCACCACCCGTTCGCGCAGGTGTACCAGCACCTCGGGGATGTCGATGGCGACCGGGCAGACCTCGTAGCAGGCGCCGCACAGCGAGGACGCGTACGGCAGGGACGCGTCGATCTCACTGCCCGTACCCCGCAGCTGGGGACTGAGGATGGCGCCGATCGGGCCCGGGTACACCGAGCCGTAGGCGTGGCCGCCGGCCCGCTCGTACACCGGGCAGACGTTCAGGCAGGCCGAGCAGCGGATGCAGCGCAGCGCCTGGCGGCCGACCTCGTCGGCGAGGGTGTCGGTGCGCCCGTTGTCCAGCAGGACCAGGTGGAAGTTCCGCGGCCCGTCCTCGTCGGTGGTGCCGGTCCACATGGACGTGTACGGGTTCATGCGCTCGGCCGTCGAGGAGCGGGGGAGGGTCTGCAGGAAGACCTCCAGGTCCTGCCACCCCGGCACGATCTTCTCGATGCCGACGACCGAGATCAGCGTCTCGGGCAGGGTCAGGCACATCCGCCCGTTGCCCTCGGACTCCACGACCACCAGCGTGCCGGTCTCGGCCACCATGAAGTTGGCGCCGGAGATGCCGACCCTCGCCCGCAGGAACTTCTCCCGCAGGTGCAGGCGGGCCGCCTCGGCGAGTTCGGCCGGCGTGTCGGTGAGTCCCTCGGGCGCAGGGCGGCCCCACTCGCTCATCTCGGAGCGGAAGACGTCCCGGATCTCGCCCCGGTTGCGGTGGATGGCCGGTACCAGGATGTGCGAGGGCCGGTCCTCGCCCAACTGCACGATCAGCTCGGCCAGGTCGGTCTCGTAGGCGCGGATTCCCCGGGCCTGAAGGGCCTCGTTGAGGGCGATCTCCTGCGTCGCCATCGACTTGACCTTGACGACCTCCCACTCGCCGGTCTCCTCGACCAGCCGGGCGACGATCTCGTTGGCCTCGTCCGCGTCGGCCGCCCAGTGCACGGTCCCGCCGGCGGCCGTCACCGTCTCCTCCAACCGCACCAGGTACCGGTCCAGATGACGCAGCGTGTGGTCCTTGATCTGCTTCCCGGCCTCGCGCAGCGCCGCCCAGTCGTCCAGCTCGGCGACCGCGCGGGCCCGCTTGTCCCGGATGGTGCGGGTGGCGTGGCGCAGATTGCCGCGCAGCGTCGCGTTGCCCACGGCCGCCCGCGCCGCCTCGGGAAAGGCAGGCATCCCCAGATACGTCCCGCTCATACGGCCACCGCCTCCTCCGTGCTCGCCAGGATCTCCGCGATGTGCACCGGCCGCAGGCCCGTGCGCAGCCGCGTCATGGTGCCGCCGATGTGCATCAGACAGGAGTTGTCGGCCGCGCACAACACGTCCGCGCCGGTCGACTCGGCGTTGCGCACCTTGTCCGCGCCCATCGCCGCCGACACGGCGGAGTTCTTCACGGCGAAGGTGCCGCCGAAGCCGCAGCACTCCTCGGCGCCCGGCAGCTCCACCAGCTCCAGCCCCCGCACCGCCTCCAGCAGCCGCCGCGGCCGGTCGCCCAGCCCCAGACCCCGCAGACCGTGGCAGGCCGGGTGGTACGTCACCGTGCGCGGGTAGTACGCGCCCACGTCGGTCACCCCGAGCACGTCCACGAGGAACTCCGTCAGCTCGTACGTCTTCGGCACCACCGGCGCCAGCGTGGCCGCGAGCGCGTCCCCGCGCCCCTCCGCCCGCGCCCGCTCTCCCATCCGCGGATACAGCTCCCGCACCATCGCCCCGCACGAGCCCGAGGGCGTCACGACGGCGTCGTAGTCCGCGAACACGTCGGCGAAGTGCCGGGCCAGCGGCTCGGCCTCGTGCCGGTAACCGGTGTTGTAGTGCGCCTGGCCGCAACAGGTCTGGGCCATCGGGAAGTCGGCCTCGACGCCCAGTCGGGTGAGCACCTTCACCACGGCACGGCCGGTGTCCGGATACAGCGTGTCGTTGACACAGGTCAGGAACAGGGCGACACGCATCGCGGCTCCTCGTGTTCGGTCATCGGGTGAAGGGTGGGTGAAGGGTAGTCGGCCGAACGGGTCCCGGGCAGGCCCGGTTCACCGGTCGGCGAGTCTGGCCGCGGCCGCCCGCCAGCGTGCCGTGCCGCCGCTCGGTTCGTACCGGGTCAGCGACTGCGTGCGCGCCAGCAGGCGGCGCATCCCGGCGAGGTCGCCGACCGGACCGTGGGCGCGGGCCTGCACGAGGACGTTGCCGAGCGCGGCGGCCTCCGTCGGCCCCGCCACCACCGGCAGCCCGCAGGCGTCGGCGGTCAGCCGGCACAACAGCGCGTTGCGGGTGCCTCCGCCGACGACGTGCACGACGTCGACCGGATGCCCGGCGAGCCGCTGCGCCTCCTCGACGGCGCCGCGGTGGGCCAGCGCCAGCGAGTCGAGGATGCACCGGGTCACCTCGGCGGGCGTTTCGGGCACCGGCTGCCCCGTGGCCCGGCAGGCCTCGGCGATCCGCTCCGGCATCCGCCCCGGCGCCAGGAACGCCGGATCCCCCGCGTCGACCACCGACCGCAGCGCCGGGACCCGGGCGGCGTCGGGCAGCAGCTCGCCCAGACCGGGGCCGCCCCAGGCCCGTACGCACTCCTGGAGCAGCCACAGCCCCATGATGTTGCGCAGGTAGCGGACGGTGCCGTCCAGTCCGAGTTCGTTGGTGAAGTTGGCGGCGCGGCTCTCCTCGGTCAGCACCGGCGCGGTCAGTTCGAGACCGGCCAGCGACCAGGTGCCGGTGCAGATGTAGGCGAACCGCTCGCCCGAGGCCGGCACGGCGGCCACCGCGGAGGCGGTGTCGTGCGAACCGACCGCCGTCACCGGCACGGGCCCCGCCAGTCCCGTCTCCTCCAGCACCTCGGGCCGCAGCAGCCCCGCCGCGTCACCGGGCAGGCGCAGCGGCGCGAACAGGCCGAGGTCGATCCCCAGCCGGTCCGCGACCGTCCGCGACCAGTCCCGGGTGCGGGGGTCGATCAGCTGGGTGGTGGAGGCGTTGGTCAGCTCCGTGCCCTGCTCGCCGGTCAGCCAGTAGGTCAGCAGGTCCGGAACGAGCAACAGCCGCCGGGCCGCCGCGAACTGGGCCGTGCCCCGGGCGGCGACGAGCTGGTACAGGGTGTTGAAGGGCGCGTGCTGCAACCCGGTCGCCGCGTACAGCTCCCCGGCGGGCAGTGTTCTCCACACCTGCTCCGCGGCGCCCTCGGTGCGGGCGTCGCGGTAGTGCACCGGGTTGCCGAGCAGCGCCCCGTCCGCGTCCAGCAGACCGTGGTCGACGGCCCAGCTGTCCACGCCGACCGAGTCCACCGGCCCCGCCGCCCGAAGGCCGTCCAGGACACCGGCGTACAGCGCCAGGATGTCCCAGCGCAGCCCGTCGGGCGTCCGGACGGGCCGGTTGGGGAAGCGGTGGGCCTCGGTCAGCTCCAGCCGGTCGGCCCCCACGCGGCCGACCATGACGCGCCCGCTGGACGCGCCGAGGTCGACCGCGGCGTACGCCCTGGTGCCGGCGCCCTTCGCACCGCCGATCGCACCGCTCATCGCAGGAAGGCGGCGGCGACGCCGGCGTCGACCGGAACGTGCAGACCGGTGGTGTGGGTCAGGTCGCCGCCGGTCAGCGCGAACACGGCGTTCGCCACGTGCTCGGGCAGCACCTCTCGCTTGAGCAGCGTCCGCTGCGCGTAGAACTCGCCGAGCTTCTCCTCCGGCACCCCGTAGACGGCGGCGCGCTCGGCACCCCAGCCGCCCGCGAAGATCCCGGAACCGCGCACCACGCCGTCCGGGTTGACCCCGTTGACGCGGATGCCGTGCTCTCCCAGCTCGGCGGCGAGGAGACGCACCTGGTGGGCCTGGTCGGCCTTGGTGGCGGAGTAGGCGATGTTGTTCGGGCCGGCGAACACGGCGTTCTTCGACGCGATGTAGACGATGTCGCCGCCCAGCTCCTGGGCGGTCATCACCCGGGCCGCCTCGCGCGAGACCAGGAAGGAACCGCGGGCCATGATGTCGTGCTGGAGGTCCCAGTCCCCGGCCGTGGTCTCCAGCAGCGGCTTGGAGATGGAGATACCGGCGTTGTTGACCACCAGGTCGACCCCGCCGAAGGCGAGCACGGCCGCCTCGAAGGCGTCGGCGATCTGCTCCTCGGAGGTGACGTCGACGGTCACGGCGACGGCCTTGTCGGCCCCGCCCAGCTCCGCCGCGACCTCCGCCGCTTTGCCCGCGTTCAGGTCGGCGACGACGACGCACGCGCCCTCGTCGACCAGCCGCCGCGCGATCGCCTTCCCGATGCCGCTGCCCGCGCCGGTGACGACTGCGACGCGCGTGGCCAGCGGCTTGGGCTTCGGCATCCGCTGGAGCTTGGCCTCCTCCAGCGCCCAGTACTCGATGCGGAACTTCTCCGACTCCTCGATCGGCGCGTACGACGACACCGCCTCGGCGCCCCGCATCACGTTGACCGCGTTGACGTAGAACTCGCCGGCCACCCGCGCGGTCTGCTTGTCCCCGCCGAAGCTGAACATGCCGATGCCCGGGACCAGCACGATCGCCGGGTCGGCGCCGCGCATGGCGGGGGAACCGGGCTCGGCGTGGCGGCGGTAGTAGGCGGCGTACTCCTCGCGGTAGGCCGTGTGCAGCTCCTTGAGCCGGGCGACCGCCTCGTCCAGCGGGGCGGACGCCGGCAGGTCCAGGACCAGGGGCCGGACCTTCGTGCGCAGGAAGTGGTCCGGGCAGGAGGTGCCCAGCGCGGCGAGCCGCGGGTGCTCGGCCCGCGCGAGGAAGTCCAGCACCACGTCCGTGTCGGTGAAGTGCCCGACCTGCGGCCGGTCCCGGGAGGCCAGAGCGCGGACGTACGGCGCCAGCGCCGCCGCCCGCTCCCGCCGCTCGCCCTCGGGCAGCGCCGCGTACCCGTCGATCACCGCGCCGAACGGCTCGGCTTTTCCGCGTTCGGCGAGGAAGGCCTCGGCGGTGCGGACGATGTGCAGCGAGTTGCGCTCGCACTCCTCGGAGGTGTCGCCCCACGCGGTGATGCCGTGCCCGCCGAGTACACACCCGATCGCCCGCGGATTGGCCCTTTTGACGGCCGCGATGTCCAGGCCGAGCTGGAAACCGGGCCGCCGCCACGGCACCCACACCACGGTGTCGCCGAAGCACTCGGCTGTCAGCTTCTCGCCGTCCGCCGCGCAGGCCAGCGCGATCCCGGAGTCGGGGTGGAGGTGGTCCACGTGCGCGGCCTCGACGAGCCCGTGCATCGCCGTGTCGATCGAGGGCGCCGCGCCGCCCTTGCCGTGCAGGCAGTAGTCGAAGGCGGCGACCATCTCGTCCTCGCGCTCGACGCCGGGGTAGACGTCGACGAGGGCCCGCATCCGGTCCAGCCGCAGCACGGCGAGGCCCGGTGCGGTGAGCGTCCCGAGATCCCCGCCGGAGCCCTTGACCCACATCAGTTCCACATCACCCCCGGTGACGGGGTCGGTCTCGGTGCCCTTGGCGGACGTGTTGCCGCCGGCGTAGTTGGTGTTGCGGGGATCGGCGCCGAGCCGGTGGGAGCGGGCGAGGAGGGCATCGGCCTGGGGGTGGGCTGCCATGTCTTCAGAGTCCTTCTTGAACGAGGTTCGGGGAGAGCGTCCCTCTGCGAGGGGCGCGGGGGACCGCGCGGTCAACCACGGACGACCCGCGGCCGCGAATAACGGAGACCCGGCAGACGCCTACGCCCCCCACCCGGCCTGCCGCCCGCCAACCCGCTCGGCGGCGATCTCCTCGCCCCAGCCGGACGCGCGGTACGCCTTGGTGGGCTCGGGCTCCAGACCCATCTCCTCGCGCACCTCCCGAAGTAGCGGCCGCACGTCCGTGTCGTACGCGTCCATCAGCACCGCGTTCGCCTCGAGCACATCGCCGGCGGCCTGTGCCTCGGCCAGGGCCGGTCCGTCGACCAGCAGCGCCTTGGCCGTAGCCTCCTGCACGTTCATCACCGACCGGATGATGGCCGGAATCTTCGCCTCGATGTTGTGGCACTGGTCGAGCATGAAGGCCACGTCGGAGGTGAACCCGCCCCCGCGCACCACCTCGTACATGATCCGGAACAGCTGGAACGGGTCGGCCGCGCCGACCATCAGGTCGTCGTCCGCGTAGAACCGCGAGTTGAAGTCGAACCCGCCGAGCTTTCCCTCGCGCAGCAGCGTCGCCACGATGAACTCGATGTTCGTGCCCGGGGCGTGGTGGCCCGTGTCGACCACGACCTGCGCCTTCTCGCCCAGCTTCAGGCAGTGCGCGTACGCCGTGCCCCAGTCCGGCACGTCCGTCGTGTAGAACGCCGGCTCGAAGAGCTTGTACTCCAGCAGCATCCGCTGCCCCTCGCCGAGCCGCTCGTACACCTCGGCAAGGCCCTCGGCCAGCCGGTCCTGCCGGGACCTGATGTCGTCCTGCCCGGGGTAGTTCGTGCCGTCGGCGAACCACAGTTTCAGATCACGCGACCCGGTGGCCGCCATGATGTCGACGCACTCCAGCAGGTGGCCGACGGCCTTCCTGCGCACCACCGCGTCCGGGTGGCAGATGCTGCCCAGCTTGTAGTCGTCGTCCTGGAAGGTGTTGGAGTTGATCGCGCCGATCCGCACGCCCCGCTTCTCGGCGTGCCCGGCCAGCGCGGCGTAGTCCTCGACCTTGTCCCACGGGATGTGCAGGGCCACGGTCGGGGCCACGCCGGTGACCTCGTGCACCTTGGCCGCGTCGTCCAGTTTCTCGAACGGGTCGCGCGGGACACCGGCCTGGGCGAACACCTTGAAGCGGGTGCCCGAGTTGCCGTACGCCCACGACGGCGTCTCGACGGCCTGGGTCTTCAGCGCGGCTTTCACCGCGGCGAGCTCGGTCACTTCGGCGCTCCTGTGGCATCGGGTCGTGGCCGGCTGTGAGCACGACCATCTGTGAAACGATTCAGAACGCGAAGTTATGAGCCGCCCGAAGGGGTGTCAACCCTCCTGGCCGCTCCGGCTCTCTGTGACTCGGTCGTGACCTTCGATTATCGAAACTTTTTCGACCCGGAACCATTGACGCGACACACCCTCGCTGCCTAACGTCCCCGGCAACCGAGTTGAAACCTTTCACGACGTCGTGGGGGCCGTCCCGCCCGGCGTCGTCGAGGAGCCCCCAATGACCCACCCGTCCGACACGGGTACGGCCCCGGTTCTGGCGCTCAGGGACGTCTCCAAGTCCTTCGGCGCGGTCCGTGCGCTGCGGGACGTCTCCCTGGAGCTGTTCCCCGGCGAGGTGCACGCCCTCGCCGGCGAGAACGGCGCCGGAAAGTCGACCCTCATCAAGACGCTGGCCGGAGTGCACCGGCCGGACGCCGGCCAGGTGCTGCTCGACGGCGCGCCGGTCGTCTTCCACGGCCCCGGCGACGCCCGCGACGCCGGCATCGCCGTGATCTACCAGGAGCCCACCCTCTTTCCCGACCTGTCGATCGCCGAGAACATCTTCATGGGCCGCCAGCCGCGCCGCACCCTCGGCCGCATCGACCACAAGGCGACCCACGCGGCCACCGCCGAACTGATGCTGCGACTGGGTGTCGAACTCGACCCCGACCGGCCCGCGCGCGGCCTGTCCATCGCGGACCAGCAGATCGTGGAGATAGCCAAGGCGCTCTCCTTCGACGCCCGCGTCCTCATCATGGACGAGCCGACCGCCGCCCTCACCGGCAGCGAGGTGGCCCGGCTCTTCGGCGTGGTGCGCACCCTGCGCGAACAGGGCGCCGCGGTGCTGTTCATCTCCCACCGCCTGGAGGAGATCTTCCGCATCTGCCGGCGGGTCACCACCCTGCGCGACGGCGCCCGGATCGCCGGCGAGCCCCTGGCGGGCATGACCGAGGACGACCTGGTGCGCCGCATGGTCGGCCGCGACCTCGACGAGCTGTACCCCAAGCGGGAGGTCACGCCCGGCGAGAGAGCCCTCAGCGTGCGCAGGCTGACCCGTGAGGGCGTCTTCACCGACGTCTCCTTCGAGGTGCGGCGCGGTGAGATCGTCGCCCTCGCCGGGCTGGTCGGCGCCGGACGGACCGAGGTCGCCCGAGCCGTCTTCGGCGTCGACCGCTGGGACGCCGGGGAGGTCGAGGTCGACGGGAAGCCACTCGTCAACGGCGCCCCCTCCGCCGCGATCGCCGCGGGCCTCGCCCTCGTCCCGGAGGACCGCCGCGCCCAGGGCCTGGTGATGGACATGTCCATCGAGCGCAACATCGGCCTCACCGGCCTCCGTACGACCGTGAGGGCCGGGCTCATGGACCGCGGCGCCGAGCGCAGCCGCTCCCTCGACTGGGCCGTCAGGCTCCAGGTCAAGTACGCCCGCATCGCCGACACCGTCGCCACCCTCTCCGGCGGCAACCAGCAGAAGGTCGTGCTCGCCAAGTGGCTGGCCACCGGCCCCAAGGTGCTGATCGTCGACGAACCCACCCGCGGCATCGACGTCGGCACCAAGGCCGAGGTGCACCGCCTGCTGAGTCAGCTGGCCGCCGACGGAGTGGCCGTCCTGATGATCTCCTCCGACCTGCCCGAGGTCCTCGGCATGGCCGACCGCGTCCTGGTGATGCACGAGGGCCGGCTGACCGCCGAGATTCCCCGCGCCGACGCCACCGAGGAGACCGTGATGGCCGCAGCCACGGGGAGGGCCGCCGCATGACGGTCACCGCACCCGACCAGGCCCCCGTGGCCGACGCGCCCAAAACCGGCGCCACCCGGCTGGTGGACCGCATCTTCCGGATGCGCGAACTGGCCATCCTGCTGGTCCTCCTGGTGATGATCGCCATCACCCAGGCCGGCAACAGCGCGTTCCTGTCCGAGCAGGGCGTCAAGGACCTGCTGCTGAACGCGACCATCCTGGTCCTGGTCGCCACCGGCCAGTCCCTGGTCGTCATCACCCGCAACGTCGACCTGTCCGTCGGTTCCACCCTCGGCATCAGCGCCTTCGCCGCCGGCACCTACCTCCAGGGCGGCGGCAACCCCGTCGTGGCCGTGCTGCTCGCGGTGCTGACGGGCGTCGGCTTCGGCCTGCTCAACGGCGCGCTGGTCAGCCTCGGCCGGGTACCCGCCCTGGTCGTCACGCTCGGCACGCTCTACATCATCCGCGGCGTCGACTCCATCTGGGTCGGCTCACGCCAGATCACCGCGGCCGACCTGCCGGGCGGCTTCGTCGACTTCGGCTCCGGCGGCATCTCGGCCGTGCCCTGGCCGGCGATGATCGCCCTCGCGGTGCTCGTCGCCACGGCGTACCACCTCAAGCACTTCGGCAGCGGACGGGAGCTGTACGCGCTCGGCTCCAACCCCGAGGCCGCCCGGCTGGCGGGCATCCCCGTCCGCAAGCGGATCCTCGCCGCGTACACCTTCTGCGGCGCCCTCGCCGGGCTCGCCGGCGCCCTCTACCTGGCCCGGTTCGGCAACGTCGACTCCGGTACGGGCAACGGCTACGAACTGACCGTGGTCAGCGCGGTGGTGGTGGGCGGCGTGGTCTTCACCGGCGGCGCCGGCAGCGTCTACGGCGCGGCCCTCGGCGCGCTGCTGCTGACCTCGGTCAACAGCGTGCTGCCCGCCCTCGGTGTCAGCTCCGTGTGGGTGCTGGCGATCAACGGCATCCTGCTCATCCTCGCCATCGCCGTCGACCGGATCGTCGCGCTGCGCGTGGCCGACGCCCTGCAGAAGAGGAACGCCCGCCATGGCTGACAGCTCTCTCGCACGCGCCATCCGCTGGGACACCGTCGTCGGCGCCCTCCTCGGGGTCGTCCTGCTGCTCTCCTTCGGCCTCGTCGACGGATTCGGCAACGCACTCAACCTGTCCTTCCTGATCGGCAACACCCTGCCCATCGCGCTCATCGCCCTGCCGATGACGCTGCTGGTCGTCTCCGGCGAGATCGACCTGTCGGTCGCCTCCACCGCGGGCCTGTCCGGCGCGGTGATGGGCGCCCTGTGGAACCAGGGCATGACCATCGAGGCGATCATCCCGGTCTGTCTGCTGCTCGGCGTGGTCTGCGGGCTGGTCAACGGCCTCCTGGTCACCCGGCTCGGACTGCCCTCCCTCGCCGTCACCATCGGCACGCTGGCCGCCTACCGCGGCATCGCGCAGATCGCGCTCGGCTCCGACTCGGTCACCGACTTCCCCTCGCGGTACCTGGACTTCGCGGCCGGACGCATCGACGGCACCTTCCTCCCGTACGCCTTCCCGCCGTTCCTCGTGCTGCTTGCCGTCGCCGTTCTCGCCCTGCACGCCACGCCGTTCGGCCGGTCGCTGTTCGCCATCGGGGCCGGCGAGGAGGCCGCGCGCTTCGCCGGCGTCCGGGTCAAGCGGCAGAAGCTGGTCCTGTTCACGCTGACCGGCCTGATGTCGTCCCTCACCGGCATCTTCTGGGCGCTGCACTACGCCAGCGCCCGCTACGACAACGCCACCGGCCTCGAACTCTCCGTCGTCGCCGCCGTGCTCCTGGGCGGCATCGACTTCGACGGCGGCAAGGGCACGCTCGGCGGCGCGATCGCGGGCGTGTTCCTGCTGGGTGCGCTGCAGAACGTGATGAGCCTCGTCAACGTCTCCGCACAGTCGCAGATCGTCGTCACCGGCGTCCTGCTCGTCGTCTCCGTGCTGGGCCCCCGGGTCGCACGGCAGATCTCCGTCGCGAGGGCCGGACGCCGGGCGGCATCGGCGCCCCCGTCCAAGGCGCCCGCACCGGCCTCGTAGCACCCCGTAACCGGCTCGGCCCGTCCTCGTAAGGAACCCACCATGCGCAAGTCGTCGATCCGCCGCACCTGTGCGGCCCTCGCCGCAGTCACGTCCCTCGCCCTGGCCGCCACCGCCTGCGGCGGCACCACGAAGGAGGACGTCAAGGACGAGGGCGGCGCGGCCGCCACCGCCGGCGAGGCGGACCCGAACGCCGCCACCAAGAAGGGGCTGACCGTCGGCTTCCTGCCCAAGCAGGTCAACAACCCCTACTTCACCGTCGCCGACAAGGGCGGCGAGAAGGCCCTGAAGGAGCTGGGTTCCAGCTACAAGGAGGTCGGCACCTCCAGCGGCACCGACACCGCCGGCCAGGTCTCCTACGTCAACACGCTCACCCAGCAGCAGGTCGACGCCATGGCCGTCTCCGCGCAGGACCCGGGCGCGCTGTGCACCGCGCTCAAGCAGGCCATGGAGAACGACATCAAGGTCGTCACCTACGACTCGGACACCAGGCCCGAGTGCCGCAACGCCTTCATCTCCCAGGCGTCCGCCGACGACCTCGGCCGCACCCAGGTCCGACTGCTCGCCGACCAGATCGGCGACAAGGGTGAGATCGCGATCCTGTCCGCCGCGCAGACCGCGACGAACCAGAACGCCTGGATCGAGATCATGAAGGACGAGCTCAAGGACCCGAAGTACAAGGACATCAAGCTGGTCAAGGTCGCCTACGGTGACGACGACGCCCAGAAGTCGTTCCAGCAGACCCAGGGCCTGCTCCAGGAGTACCCGGACCTGAAGGGGATCATCTCCCCGACCACCGTCGGCATCAAGGCCGCCGCCCAGTACCTGTCCGGCTCCAAGTACAAGGGCAAGGTCAGGCTGACCGGCCTCGGCACCCCCAACGACATGCGCGAGTACGTCAAGAACGGCACCGTCGAGGCGTTCGAGCTGTGGGACCCGGCCAAGCTCGGCGAACTGGCCGCCCACACCGCCGTCGCCCTGTCCTCCGGGCAGATCAGCGGCAGGGAGGGCGAGACCTTCGAGGCCGGCGCCATGGGCGAGTACACCATCGGCAAGGACGGCGTGATCAACCTCGGCGAGCCGACCGTGTTCACCGCCGAGAACGTCGACCAGTTCACCTTCTAGTCTCGACTTACCCTACGGGAGCGGTACTTCATGCAGCGCGTCTGTTTCCTGCTCAAGGTCCGCCGGGACCGCGTCGCGGAGTACCGCGAACGCCACGCCGCCGTGTGGCCCAAGATGTGCGAGGCGCTCTCCGCCACCGGCTGGCGCAACTACTCGCTCTTCCTGCGGGACGACGGCCTGCTCGTCGGCTACCTGGAGACCGAGGACTTCGCCGCCGCCCGGGCCGGCATGGAGGCCACCGAGGTCAACGGCCGCTGGCAGGCGGAGATGGGTCCCCTGTTCGAGTCCCTCGACGGGGCCCGCCCCGACGAGGCGATGAAGCCGCTCACCGAGGTGTTCCACCTCGCCTGAGAGGGCCTCCCCGGGGCGGCGCGGGTACTGTGTGAAGGTACTGCGGCCGCCCCCACACCCACCCGACCTCGGAGGTCCCTGCCCGATGGCCCATTCCGTGGGTATCAAGGACGTCGCCCGCGCCGCCGGAGTTTCCGTGGGCACGGTCTCCAACGTCATCAACCGCCCCGACACCGTCGCGACCGAGACCCGCGCGCGCGTGCTGTCCGCGATCGACCGGATGGGCTACGTCCGCAGCGAGTCCGCGCGTCAGCTGCGCGCGGGCCGCAGCCGGATCATGGGGCTGCTCGTCCTGGACATGGGCAACCCCTTCTTCGTCGACGTCGCACGCGGTGCCGAGCGGGCCGCGCGCGAGGCCGGGCTCGGCGTGATGGTCTGCAACAGCGCCCAGAACCCGGGCGAGGAGGCCGAGTACCTCTCGCTCTTCGCCGAGCAGCGGGTCCGCGGCGTCCTGCTCACCCCCGCCGACGCCACCGGCCGCAACATCGAGGGCTTCCGGCGCCACAACATCCCCTTCGTGCTGGTCGACCGGGTCGCCGAGGGCACCACCGAGTGCTCGGTCTCCGTCGACGACATCGCGGGCGGCGCGCTGGCCGTGCGCCACCTCGTGGACGCCGGGCACCGCTCCCTCGCCTACGTCAGCGGCCCGCCCGGCCTCAACCAGGTGCGCGACCGCCGCACCGGCGCCCTCGCCGCGCTCGCCGAGGCCGGACTCGGTCCCGACGCGCTGCGCGAACTGCCCACCGAGCGGCTCGACGTCGCCGCGGGCCGCGACGCCGGCGCCCGCCTCCTGGGCCTCGCCGACCGGCCCACCGCCGTCTTCTGCGCCAACGACCTGCTCGCCCTCGGCGTCCTGCAGGCCATGTACGCCGCGGGGGTCGGCGTCCCCGACGACCTCGCGATCGTGGGCTACGACGACATCGAGTTCGCCGCCGCCGCGGCCGTCCCGCTCACCTCCGTGCGCCAGCCCGCCGTCACCATGGGCGCCATGGCCGCCGAGCTGCTCCTGGAGGAGACCGAGCTGGAGGGCACGGACCGGACCCACCCGCACCGGCGGGTCGTCCTCCAGCCCGAACTGGTGGTGCGGCGCTCCAGCCTCGCCGCCCGCTGACCGGGCGTTCAGTGGATCTCTCAACACGATTGCATGATCCCGGGGGCCGGCGGCCGCAGGAGCATGTGCTGAACTGGGACACGGCCGAAAGAATCGGCCGTCACGAACGTCCGACCGGATCCGCACCGCGCATCCGCCCCGTCAGGTCCGCACGGTCGGGGTCCGCCCGGTCAGGTCCGCACCACAGATCCGCACCGTCAGGTCCGTCCGCCCCCGGGAGCCCCGTTGAGCGTCAGCTACCGCCAGCCAGGCGTCGTCCTCACCGACCGCCGTTTCACCGTGCCCCTCGACCACGCCGACCCCACCGGGGAGACGATCGAGTTGTACGCCCGCGAGGTGGTCGCGAGCGGCAGGGCCGACGAGGACCTGCCGTGGCTGGTCTACCTCCAGGGCGGCCCCGGCTTCGGGGCGAACCGTTTCATCGGCCGTCCCGCCTGGCTCGGCCGCGCCCTCAAGGAGTACCGCGTCCTGCTCCTGGACCAGCGCGGCACCGGCGCCTCCACACCGGCCAACCGCCAGACGCTCCCGCTGCGCGGCGGCCCCGCCGAGCAGGCCGGCTACCTCACCCACTTCCGCGCCGACGCCATCGTCCGCGACTGCGAGGCCATCCGCCCCCGGGTCACCGGCGGCGCCCCCTGGACCGTCCTCGGCCAGAGCTTCGGCGGCTTCTGCACCGTCGCCTACCTCTCGCTGGCCCCCGAGGGCCTGAGCACCGCCCTGATCACCGGCGGTCTGCCCTCCCTCGACGCCCACGCCGACGACGTCTACCGGGCCGCCTACCCCCGTATCGAGCGCAAGGTCGTCGCGCACTACGCCCGCTACCCGCAGGACGTCGAGCGCGCCCGCCGCATCGCCGACCACCTCCTCACCCACGACGTGGTCCTGCCGAACGGCTACCGCCTCACCGCGGAGGCATTCCAGTCCCTCGGTATCCTCCTCGGCGGCAGCGAGGGCAGCCACCGCCTGCACTTCCTCCTGGAGGACGCCTTCGTCCGCACCCCGAACGGGCCCGAACTCTCCGACGCCTTCCAGGAACAGGCACAGGGCCTGCTGTCGTACGCGGGCCACCCGCTGTACGCCCTCGTCCACGAGGCCATCTACGGCCGGGACGGGCGTCCCACCGGCTGGTCGGCCGAGCGGGTCCGCACCGAGTTCCCGCGCTTCGACGCCGCCAAGGCCCTCGCGGGCGACGAACCGCTGCTGTTCACCGGGGAGTCCGTCCACCCCTGGATGTTCGACTGCGACCCGGCGCTGCGCCCGCTGCGCGAGACCGCCGAACTGCTCGCCGCCCGCACCGACTGGACACCGCTGTACGACCCCGCCCGCCTCGCCGCCAACGAGGTGCCGGCCGCCGCCGCCGTCTACCACGACGACATGTACGTCGACACCGCCCACGCGCTCACCACCGCCCGCGCCGTCCGGGGCCTGCGCACCTGGGTCACCGACGAGTTCGAGCACGACGGCGTACGGGCCGGCGGCCCCCGCGTCCTGGACCGGCTGCTCGCGCTCGCCCGCGACGAGGCATGAGGCCGAGTCGTGACGGACGTGGCGTGACGGACGCGGCGTGACGGCCGAGTCGTGACGGACGTGGCGTGACGGACGCGGCGTGACGGCCGAGTCGTGACGGGCGAGGCGTGGCGGACGTGGCGTGACGGGCGCGGCGTGACGGGCGAGGTGCGGCGCCTGGGATCCGGGTGGGATGTCAGTGGTGCGGGTTAGTGTGCGGGCATGACGGAGCCGACGATCACGCAACTGGAGCCCATGCCCGGCGACTGGCGGCGCGCCCTCGCCGTCGTGGCTCATCCGGACGACCTGGAGTACGGCTGCTCGGCGGCGATCGCGGCCTGGACCGACGGGGGCCGCGAGGTCGCCTATGTGCTCGCGACCCGCGGCGAGGCGGGCATCGACACCCTGGCGCCCGCCGACTGCGGCCCGCTGCGGGAGCGTGAGCAGCGGGCGAGCGCCGCCGTCGTCGGGGTGAGCGAGGTCGAGTTCCTCGACCACCGGGACGGTGTGATCGAGTACGGCACCGCACTGCGCCGCGACATCGCCGCCGCGATCCGCCGGCACCGGCCCGAGCTGGTCATCACACTCAACCACCGGGACACCTGGGGCGGCGTCGCCTGGAACACCCCGGACCACGTCGCCGTCGGGAGGGCCACCCTCGACGCGGCAGGCGACGCCGGCAACCGGTGGATCTTCCCGGAGCTGACCGAGCGGGGGCTCGAACCCTGGGACGGCGTGCGGTGGGTCGCGGTCGCCGGTTCCTCCTCGCCGACCCACGCCGTGGACGCCGGACCGGGGCTTGAGCGCGCGGTGCGCTCGCTGCTGGAGCACCGCACGTACATCGAGGTGCTGACCGAGGAGGACCCGGAGACGTACGTGCGCGGACTCCTCACCGGCTTCGCCGAAGCCGCGGGGGAGCGGTTCGGCGGGAAGCCGGCGGTGACCTTCGAAGTCTTCGGGCGGTAGGCCCGTGGCGGGGGAGCAGGGCACACGGCGGAAGCAGGACATGCGGGGACGGCGGCGTCTGGCGGAGCGGTTCGAGGAGCACCGCGGGCAGCTCAGGGCGGTCGCCCACCGCATGCTCGGCTCGCCGGCCGAGGCCGAGGACGCCGTGCAGGAGGCGTGGCTGCGGCTCGACCGCACCGGCGGGGACGGCATCGACAACCCGGGCGCCTGGCTGACCACGGTGACCGGCCGGATCTGCCTGGACCTGCTGCGCTCCCGCACCGCGCGCCGCGAGGAGCCGATGCCCGACGGCTTCGGCACCTTCGTGCCCGATCCCGTGGTGCGGGCCCTGCCCCGGGCCGACCCGGAACAGGAGGCCCTGCACAGCGACTCGGTGGGCATCGCCCTGCTGGTGGTGCTGGAGGCCCTGGAACCGGACGAGCGGCTGGCGTTCGTCCTGCACGACATGTTCGCCGTGCCCTTCGCGGACATCGCGCGGATCGTCGAGCGCAGCCCGGCCGCCACCCGGCAGATGGCCGGCCGGGCCCGGCGCCGGGTGCGCGACGCGACCCCCGCCGCCGACCCGGACCTCGGCCGGCAGCGCCGGGCGGTCGAGGCGTTCCTGGCGGCGAGCCGGGCGGGTGACTTCGAGGCCCTGGTAGCCGTCCTCCACCCGGACGTGGTGCTGCGGGTCGACGCCGGCGCCCTGGCCGGCGGCGTCGCGGGGTCGAAGGTGGTGCGGGGAGCGCGGAAGGTCGTCACCGGGGCGTTCCACTTCCGCCACCTCGCCGGGCTCGCCCGCGTCGTCCTGGTCAACGGCGCGGTCGGCACCGTCGCCGTGTCCGAGGGACGCCCGCAGTCGGTCACGTACGCCACGGTCGCCGACGGTCTCATCACGGGCCTGTACATCCTGTCCGACCCGGAGCGGCTGGCCCGGCTGGACCTGTCCGCGCCGGAGGCCTGACCGCGGGGCGCGGGGACGCCGGGGACGTGGGCGGGAGGTGTACCGGCGGCCCGTATCCTCGACGACATGCGAGAACACACGGTGGACCGGGCGGACCCGCCGGCCCTGCGCGGCGACTGCGAGAGCTGCTTCGGCCTGTGCTGCGCCGCCCTGCCGTTCGCCCGCTCGGCGGACTTCGCGATCGACAAGGACGCCGGAACACCCTGCCCGAACCTCCGTGCCGACCACCGCTGCGGCATCCACGCGACGCTGCGGGAGCGCGGCTTCACCGGCTGCACGGTCTACGACTGCTTCGGCGCCGGACAGCGGGTCTCGCAGGTCACCTTCGGCGGCCAGGACTGGCGCACCGGCCCGCCGGAGCGGACCCGCCGCATGTTCGACGTGTTCCCGGTCGTCCGCCAACTGCACGAGCTGCTCTGGTACCTGACCGAGGCACTCACCCTGCCCGCGGCCCGCCCGGTCCACGCCGGTCTGCGCCGCGCCCTCGCCGACACCGAACGCCTCGCCGGCGGGAGCCCCGGGGAACTGGCGGCCCTCGACGTGGCCGCCCACCGGCAGCGGGTCAACGTGCTCCTGCTGCGCACCAGCGAGCTGGTCAGGGCCGGCACCCGTGGCCGCAAGAAGAGCCGTCGCAACGCCGACCTGATGGGCGCCCGTCTGAGGGGTGCCGGTCTCGCCGGCGCCGATCTGCGCGGGGCCTGCCTCATCGCCGCCGACCTCACCGGCGCGGACCTGCGGGGCGCCGACCTGATCGGCGCGGACCTGCGCGACGCCGACCTGACCGACGCGGACCTGACGGGCGCCTTCTTCCTGACCCAGCCGCAGGTCAACGCGGCCAAAGGCGGCCCCGGCACCGGGCTGCCGGACTCAGTCACCCGTCCGGTGCACTGGACAGCGGGACTCTGAGGCGGCGCCCTCGGCGTCACCGGCGCGGACGGCTTCCCCCGTGCGGGGAGCGCGGTCCGGCGCGGAGGCGGTCCGCCGGTCCAGGTGCAGCCGCAGTCCCTCCGGCATCAGGGTCAGCCGCTCGGTCACCCGCAGCCGGTAGCCCGGGTCGGGCCGCAGCTCGTAGCGGCGCAGCAGCAACCCGAGGACCAGCGTGGCCTCGTGCAGCGCGAACTGCCGTCCTATGCACGCCCGTGCCCCCGTCCCGAACGGCTTGAACGTGTGCGGGGGGCGTGACCGTACGGCCCCGGCGTCGAAGCGGTCCGGGTCGAACCGTTCGGCGTCCGGCCCCCACACCTGCGGATCGCGGTGCAGCATGCCCGTGAGCACCAGCGCCCAGGCGCCGCGGCGCATCGGGTACGTGCCGCCGAGCACCGTGTCGTCACGGGCCTCCCGTGCGAAACCCGGGGCCGTCGGCCACAGCCGCAGCGACTCGTCCAGCACCCGGCGCACGTAGCGCAGCCTGGCAACCTGGTCGTAGCCGGGCGCCTCGGTGCCGCCCCACACGCGGTCCACCTCGGCGCGGGCCCTGGCGGCGATCCCGGGGTGCCGGGCGAGGTAGTGCAGGGCGAAGGAGAGCGCGCCCGAGGTGGTCTCGTGACCGGCGACCAGGAAGGTGATGACCTGTCGGCGGACGTTCTGGGGTGACAGCCGCTCACCGGTCTCGGGGTGCGCCGTCGCCAGCATCCGGTCGAGCAGGTCCCCGGCGCCGCCCGCGCCGTCGGCAGCGCGGCGTTCGCGGACGAGGTCGTCGACCGTGCGGTTCAGGTACGCGATGTCGGCGGCGTTGCGGCGGCTCGCGTCGCGCAGCAGCCAGGGGGCGAGCGGCGCGGGGACCGTGTTCAGGCGCTGCGCGTAGCCGAGCGTGCCGACCATCGCGGTGACGAAGGGATGGAGCCGGGAGCGCTCGAAGGAGCCGAAGTCATGCCCGAAACCGGTGCGCGCGATGGTCTCCAGCGTCAGCTTGGTCATGTCACCGGGTATGTCCACCGCCCGGCCCGCCGCCTCGGCCAGGTCCCAGTGGCCGGTGAGGCGCGCGGCCACGTCCAGCATCGTCGTGTGGTACCCCGCCATGGCCTCGCGGCTGAACCCGGGCGCCAGCACGTCGTGCGCGAGCTGCCAGTTGGGCTCGTGGTTGTACGCCGTGAACAGTCCGTCCCCGGCGACCGGCCGCAGGTTGGCCACACCCAGGCCCACGTGCTTGGCGAACCGCGCCTCGTCCGCGAGGTCGGCGGCGAGGGAGGCGCCCCACACGAACACGAACTCCTTGCCGAAGGCCCGCCGCCGGAAGATCGGCCCCAGCTGCCGCGCGTACCGCAGCGAGTCCTGCATCGGGGTGCGCCTGCTCGCCCCCACCACGTCCCCGAGCAGGGGGAGCCGGTACGGCGGGTGCGGGATGCGGTGCAGTTCGGGCCAGCCCAGCTCGGCACCGCGGAAGCCCTTCGGCAGCCCGTCCAGGGCCGTTTCCCTCACTGTCCGGGCCATGACGTGATCTCCCTTGACGCAGCGGCGTGTCGCACGAGCCGAGGCAGGCGTGTTGTACATGGATTCAATAACGCGCCCAGTCTCGTCCCGGTGTTGAACCGTCGTCAAGTAAGGTGCGCGCATGGTGGCGAACCAGGGCGAGCGCACCCGCCGCCGGCTCAGTACGGGGGAGCGTCGGGAGCAGTTGCTGTCGGTGGGTGCGAGGCTGTTCTCCGAGAGCCCCTACGACGAGGTCCGGATCGAGCGGGTCGCCGAGATCGCCGGGGTCTCCCGAGGGCTGCTCTACCACTACTTCCCGGCCAAACGGGACTTCTTCGCGGCGGTCGTCGAGCGCGAGAGCGAGCGCATGCTGCGCATGACGGCAGCCGTTCCGGGTGTACCGGTCCGCGAGCAGCTCACCGCGGGCCTCGACGCGTACCTGGAGTACGTCCGGGCCCACGCGCACGGCTACCGCGCCTTCCATCGCGCCGACGCGACCGGCGACCGGGCGGTGCGCCGGGTCTACCGGCGGGCGCTCGCCGCGCAGGAGCGGCAGATCCTCGCGGCCCTGGCCGCCGACCCGGAGTTCGGTCCGGCCTTCGAGGGGCGCGGCGACGTACGGCTGGCGGTGCGCGGTTGGCTGGCCTTCACCACCGCGGTCTGCCTGGAGTGGCTGCGGGACCCCGAACCCGCCCGCGAGCAGGTGCGGGACCTGTGCGCCCGGGCGCTGTTGGGCGCCATCGCGCCCTGAGGTCGCGAGCCGGGATGCCGCGTCGTGGTTGGCGCACTTCCCGATCTCGGATAAGTTAGGGGAGCCTTACCTAATGAATGCCGAACGGAGGTTGGGATGGGTGACAGCCACACCTGTACGGCCGCGCCCGCCGCGGCGGAGCAGGCCCGCTCCGTACTCGCCGTCGCCTGGTCCTGCGCGGTGACCGCGCAGGGCGGCCGCGAGGAGTTCGCCGGCGCGCACAGTGTGACCGACGACGGCCGGGTGCTCCTGCGCGTCCCCGAGGACAGCGCCCTGCTCGCGGCGGCTGTCTGCGCGCCCCGCGGGGAGCCGTCCGCCGTGCTGGAGTTCGCCGACGTGGCGCCCGTCCCGGTGCGGGACCGGATCAGGGCCCGGCTCTGGCTCGCCGGCCGGTTCGCCGTGACGGACGGGCACCTGGTCTTCCGGCCCACCCGCGTGGTGCTGCGGCGGCCGACCGGTGCCGTGGTGGTCGACGTCGACGAGTTCACGGCAGCCGGGCCCGATCCGCTGGCGCCGGCCGAGGCACGGCTGCTGACCCATCTCGCCGACTGCCACGACGACGCCGTGCGGCGGCTGACCCGGCTCGTCGATCCGGACAGCCTGCACGGCGCGGTCCGGGTGCGGCCGCTCGCCGTCGACCGGCACGGACTGACCCTGCGCGCCGAACGCGTCCGCGATCACGGCGACGTACGTCTGCCCTTCCACGCCCCCGCCGAGGAGATCGCGCAGCTCACGGAGCGGGTGCACGAGCTCCTTGCCCGGGCGGACGCCGTTTCCTCCTGCCCCCGGACGCTACAGCGGCAGCGCGCAGACGGCGACGGGTGAGGCGAACGGCTCGCCCGCGGGGCGCAGTTCGCCACCGTCCTCGGTCACGCGGAACGTGCTGACGGTGCCGGACCGCTGGTTGGCCGCGAACAGCAGTCCGCCGTCCGGGGAGAAGGCGATCTGCCGCGGGTAGCCGCCGCCCACCGGCACCGTGCCCAGCAGCCGGAGCCGGGCGCCCTCCGCCTCCACCGCGTACCGCGTGAGACTGTCGTGTCCCCGGTTGGCGAGGAAGGCGTAAGCGCCGTCGGACGTGACCAGGATCTGCGCCGGGTAGTTGGGGCCGGACCCCGTGCCCGGTTCCGCCCCGGTGGACTGCGCCCCGCCGACGGTCAGGCGTCCCGTCCGGGGGTCGTAGGCGCAGACCGCGACGGTGTTGTCGAGTTCGTTGGCGAGATAGGCGTGGCGGCCGCCGGGGTGGAAGGTGAGATGCCGGGGCCCGGCGCCCGGCCGGGTGCGGGCCCGCGAGACCTCGGTGAGGGTGCCCGCGCTCTCGTCCAGGCGGTAGGTGTACACGGTGTCCGTGCCGAGGTCCACGGCGAGGACGTGGCCCCCGTCCGGGCTGGTGACGACCTGGTGGGCGTGCGGCCCCCGCTGCCCGGGGCCGGGCGGGGGAGCGGAGTGCGCGACCAGGTCGGTACGGTCCCCGAGCGCGCCCGAGGCGTCGATCGGGTGCACGGCGACGCTGCCCGAGCCGTAGTCGGCGGTGAGCAGCCAGCGTCCGCCCGGATGCACCGCCAGATGGCAGGGCGCCGCGCCGCCCGTGCTCCGGGAGCCCAGCACCTTGCGGTCCGACAGCCGCACGGCGGTCACCGCCCCGTCCTCGCGCTCGTTCACCGCGTATACGGTGCGGCCGTCGGGATGCACCGCCAGATACGAGGGATCGTCCACCACGGCGAAGACGCCACGGCCGGTGACCCGGCCCGTGCCGGGGTCGTACTCGGCGAGTCCGATGCCCTCGCCGCCGCCCTCGGCGGAGGTGTAGGTGCCGAGCAGGAGCGGGCGCGGGCCGGCGGAATTCCGTTGCCTGCCCGACACGCCGCTGCTCGCCCCGGGCGCGGTGGGAGCCGTGGACGGCGCCGGTGACGCTTCCGGCTCCGACGGACCGCCGCACGCCGCCGCGGGCAGTGCCGCCGCCGCGGTGGCCGTCCGCGCGAGCAGCCCGGCGAACCGCCGCCTGCTCCAGCCGCCACCGCTCATACCGCGCTCCCGTACCGGTCCCGTCCCCTGCCCATTTCCCGCCCTCTGCCGGTTCCGGCCTCCGCCGGTTCCGGCCTCCGCCGGTTCCGGCCTTCAGCGGTTCCGGCTTGCACCGGCCCTGCCCCTGTTCCCCGCTCCTCAGGAGGAACGCCGCGCGGCGGTGCCGCGGTTCCGCCTGCGCAGCCGCGACCGTGCCCGGTCCCGCGCCCGGGTCAGCCGCGGCCTGCGCTCGCGCTGTTCGCGCGTGTGACGGTCCAGCTCCTCCAGGAGCCGGCGGGAGCGGTGCTCGGTGTCCATCTCGTCGATGATCCGGTTGACCTCGGCCAGCACCGCGCCCTGCAACTGCCACTGCCGGGGGTCGCGCCGGACTTCCTCCAGAAGCAGGGTGGCCAGTCTGTCCCGGGTGCCCGCGGCCTGTCGCAGCTCGGTGGAGAGGCGCTCCTCCGCGGATTCGGCGTTCTCACTGGCGCTCGTGGTGACCAGCACCGCGAAACTCACCACCGCGTCGGCGATCTCGGACAGCAACTGCTGGACGGTGGCGCCCGTCTCGTGCGGGAACAGGGGCTCCGGCTCCCGTTCCTTGGCGAGGTCGGTGAAGCTGCGCGCGAGGACCCGCATGACCACCGTGCAGATCTCCAAGGTGTCCAGGCCGGTACGCAGCACCACCCGGTGGAGCAGCCCCTCGCGCACCCGGGGATTGAACCGCAGACTGTCCTCGGCCTGGCGGAGGTCCTCGTCGACCTCGCCGATGTCGTGGTCGAGCCGCCGGGCCTCGTGCAGCCGGGCCGCCGCCGCGTGGAACGGCGTGCTGTCGGCGGCCTCCTCACCCATGCGCAGCATCAGCTGCCGCACCCGCCGGGCCAGCCCCTCGATCGACTCGCCCGCCTGCTCCACCCACACCGGAGGCGCGAGGATCAGGTTGAAGGCCAGTCCCACGACCGCCCCGATCAGGGTCTCCACCACCCGGGCCCACGCCAGACTCCCGTGCGAGGTGACGCCGAGCACCAGCATCGCGCTGATCGCCACCTCGGCGGTGAACTCGTGCGCCCGCACCAGGTGCCCGACCCCCAGCGCCGCCACGATCAGCAGCGCCAGGCTCCACCAGCTCAGCCCGACCAGCCGGCTGAAGGCGATGGCGACCAGGACACCGGCCACCACGGCGTTCACCCGGCGGAAGCTCATCTTGAGCGTGGCGTACAGCGTGACCTGGACGACCAGCAGCGCGGTCAGGGGCGCGGTGAGCGGCGCCGCCGACTTGTCGGGGGTGAGCCGTACCGCGATGACATAGGCGATCGAGGCGGCGGCGGCCGAGCGCAGGGCCTGTACGACCATGGGGTCCCGCAGCCACTTCACCCGCCGCAGGGCCGACGCCGCGGCCTCACGCACATCCCGCATCCTCGGGCTGTTCCCTTCAGCAAGCGCCTCGAACGTGTCCGAGCAGGACGGTAACCGGACGCGGACGGTCGGGCCCCGTCTCACGCGCCGGGCGCCGCCGGACGGGTCAGGCGGTCACCTTGGCGACGAAGGCGGACAGACGGGCCAGCGTCCGGGCGATCTGTTCCTCCAGGGTGAGGCTCTCCTCGAACCGGGTGCCGTTCCCCGGCACCTTCTTGCCCCGCAGATACAGGGAACAGGCAAGGTCGGTGCACATGTACAGACCGACCGAGTTGCCCTCACGGCCGGCCGCGCCCGCTCTGCGTGCCGTCATCAGCGACACACCGCCCCTGGGATGGGTGGTGAGGCACAGGGCGCACATGCTGCGCTGGAAGTAGCTGCTCCGGGCCGGCTGGAACCGCAGGGCCACACCGGTGAGGTGCCCGCCGTGGTCGGTGACGACATAACCGCGGTCGGCCGCGCCGGGGTCCCGCCAGCCGAGGAAGTCGAGATCGTGCCAGGGCCGCTGGTCGAGATCGCGGGGCACGGCCAGGCGCTTGGCCTCGCCCTTCGAGCAGTTGACGAAGGAGGTGCGGATGTCCTGCTCGACGAGTGCTCTCACGGGGAGCCTCCCCTTATTCGGAGTGAGTTGTCGGAGTGAGTTGTCGAAGTGAACCTAGGATCTCTAGGTTTCCGCCTAGCATAGGTAGCGCAGGAGGGAGGTCGCCAGTGGGTTTCCACCCGGGGACATCGGTACGGCCGCACCCTCGCCGCCCTCGGCCCCGGCGCGTGCCGGTCGTCAGGCCTGGGCCGTGGGGCGGACGACGATCTCGCTGATGTCGACGCCCTCGGGCTGCTCGATCGCGTAACCGATGGCGGAGGCGACGGCCGAGGGCGGCATGGCGATCTCGTCGCGCTGCCGGACCAACTCCGCCACCGCTTCGACGCTTGCGCCCTTGGCCACGCCCTCCGTGTGGGTGAAGCCCGGCGAGACGAGGGTCACGCGCAGGTCGGGGCCCGACTCCTGTCGGAGCCCCTCGGTCAGTACCTTCACCGCCGTCTTCGTGGCCGCGTACACGCCCTGGGGCGCCTTCACGACATGGGCCGCGGTGGAGGCCACGTTGACGAACTGTCCGCGGCGCTGCCGCCGGAAGACGGGCAGCGCCGCCGCGATGCCGTTCAGCAGGCCCGTGATGTGGGTGGCGACCATGGCGTCCCAGTCGTCCTGGCGCAGCTCGTCGAACGGCGAGACCGCCATGGTGCCCGCGTTGGAGACCAGGACGTCGAGCCGGCCGAAGTGCTCGACCGCCGCGTCGGTCAGGCGTTCGAGGTCTTCGCGGAGCGTCACGTCGACCACCATCCCGACGGCTGAGCCGCCCTGTGCCGTGATCCGGTCCACCACCGCCTTGAGCCGGTCCTTGCGTCGCGCTCCGAGCACCAGGCGGGCCCCCTGTGCCGCGAGATGGATCGCCGTCGCCTCACCGATACCGCTGCTGGCGCCAGTGAGGGCGATGACTTTGTCCTTGATGCCCGACATGATCGGTCCTTTCGGCAGGGGATGCGCAGGCCGGCGCTCGTCCGTTGGCCTACAGTGGAAGTGGGGAAGTCTCCACTTAGACGTTAAGTGGGCGCTCCTCCATTTAGCAAGCCGGGCCGGTCCTACGCAGGAGGGAAAGCACACATGACCGAGGGAGCGCGGCGCCCGTTGCGGGCCGACGCGCGGCGCAACCGGGAGAAGATCCTCGCGGCCGCGGTGCGCGTGTTCGCGACGGAGGGGCTGGACGCCCACCTGGAGCGCATCGCCAAAGAGGCGGGGGTGGGCAGTGCCACGCTGTACCGCAATTTCCCGACCCGCGAAGCGCTGGTCGAGGCCGTCTACCGCAATGAGGTGGCCCAGCTGTGCGACGCGGTCCCCGCCCTGCTCGCGGCGCAGCCGCCCTTCGCGGCGCTGCGTGCCTGGACCCGGCTCTTCCTGGACTACGTGACCGCCAAGTACGGCATGATCGACGCCCTGCGCGCCATCGCCGCGACAGGGGGCGACCCGTACGGTCACAGCCGGGAGATGATCCAGGCCGCCCTGGGCGCCCTCATGGAGGCGTGCGCGGCCGCCGGGGCGATCCGCACCGACATCGGCCCCGCCGACCTGGCCGCCGCCCTCGAAGGTATCGCCCTCACCTCGGGGGGCCGGGAGCGGCGGCAGCAGGCGGAACGCCTTCTCGACCTCACCCTGGACGGGCTGAAGGTCCGTCCGTGAGGATCGGCGTGCTCCCGAATCGCCTTCGGCCACGCGAGTTCATAGCGTGAATTAAGCGCAAAGGGAAGTCGCGTGCGGCAGTCCGCCAGAGGTATGTTGCAGACCGGGCAGGGTAGGGGAGGAGCCACATGGCGGGGCGGAACGGTCGCACGGTGCGTGACCTCAGGAGGGCCAACCGTACGGCCGTGCTGCAACGGCTCTACTTCGACGGACCGCTCAGCCGCTTCGAGCTGGGCCCGGCGACCGGCCTCAGCTCCGGTTCGGTCAGCAACGTGGTCGCCGACCTGGTCGCCGACGGACTGGTGGAGGAGGCCGGCAGCGTCGACTCCGACGGCGGCCGGCCCCGCACCCTGCTGCGCGTGGCCCCCGCCAGCGGCCACATGATCGGCGTGGACGTCGGCGAGACCCGGGTCCGGGTCGAGCTGTTCGACCTGACGCTCACCGAACTCGCCCGCGCCGAACGCCCGCTGGTCCAGCAGCGCTACGACGTCGACGTCATCGTCGGACACATCCGCGACGGCATCGCCGAGGTGCTGGCCACGGCCGCGCTCCCGCCCGAGCGGCTGCTCGGCGCCGGGATCGGCGTGCCCGGCATCGTCGAGCACACCGCCGACCGGGGTGCCGTGGTACACGGTCAGACCATCGGCTGGGACGCCGTCCCGCTGGAGGCCCTGCTCCGCGCCGGCTCCCCGCTGCCCGACACGGCCCCCTATCTCATCGACAACGGCGCCAAGACCCTGGGCCAGGCCGAGATGTGGTTCGGCGCCGGACGGGGCGCCCGCAACGCGGTCGTCGTCCTCTTCGGCTCCGGCGTCGGCGCCAGCCTCGTCACCCCCGAGGCCGAGCAGGGCCGGGCGGTCGAATGGGGGCACCTGACGGTCCGGGTCAGGGGCCGCCGCTGCCGCTGCGGAGCACTCGGCTGCCTGGAGGCGTACGCGGGCGCCGAGTCGCTGCTGGCCCGCTGGCGGGAGGAGGGCGGCCGGGTGCCGCAGGGCACCGACGAGGAGACCGCTCTCACCACGATGCTCGCCGCCGCCTACCCGGCCGGGGGCGAGGCGGCCGACCCGGTCGCGCTCGCGGTTCTGGAGGAGACCGCCGAGTACCTGGGCGCCGGACTCTCCGACCTGATCAACCTCTTCCAGCCCGAGCGGATCCTCATCGGCGGCTGGGCCGGCCTCCAGCTCGGCACGCGTTTCCTGCCCGCCGTTCGCCGCCACGCCGTGTCGTACGCGCTGCGCCATCCCGCCCAGAAGGTGACGGTCGAGCTGGGCCGGCTCGGCCCGGACGCGGTCACCGTCGGCGCCGCGATCCTGCCCCTGGCCGACTTCTTCGCGCGCGGCGGCAGGCACCCCGAGCCGGTACCCGACTACCCGGTCCCCGCCTGGCGCACGGCGCTCCAGGAGCGGACACCGCACTGAGGTTTCGCCGGTCACCGAGGAGGTACCCGACGCCGCTCGGACGATCACCGGACGACCCGAGGACCACGGGAAGGAGCGCGCCGTGTCCTACCACCGCCACGAAGGACCGGGTGAGAACGGTGCCCCGGTCCCGCGCGACATGCCGGACCAGCAGGCCGGGGACCACGAGGACCCGTGGGAGGCGGCCTCGCCCACCCGCGAGCAGCGCGAACACCTCCAGGGTCTGGAGGACGAACGGCCCGACGGCGACGACGCGGCCGGCGCCGACGACGACACCGCCGACGACGACGACACCGCGGATGACGGGGACACCGCGGATGACGGGGACACCGCGGACCGCCGGAAGACGGGGCCCGCGGCCGACGTGCCCGACACCGACGAGGCGGGCACGGGCAGGCGGGGCGAGCCGCACTCGGGCGCAGTGCACCCCGAGCACCCGGTGCCCGACGAGTCCTCCGGCTGAACGGGATCACGCGTGGGGGGCGGCGGGCACCCGCCGCCCCCCGCCCTCGTGTGCCGGTCTCAGCCGACCTTGCGCCCGCGCATGGGCTCCGTGTCCGCCCCCGCGCCTTCCCGCAGGCCCCGCAGGAACTCCTCCAGCACCTCCGTGGCCGTGCGTGTCGCGCGCCAGCCCAGTTCCTCCCGCGCCCGCGCGCAGTCCATGAGGGGCAGCCGCAGCACCGCGTCGAACAGGTGCGGGGAGGCGGGCAGCAGCCGCAGCCCCCAGGCGGCGGCGATCGCCGAGCGGGCCGCGGTCCGGGGCAGCCGCACCGGGCGCACCCCGATCAGCTCGCCCAGCAACTCGGCGTCCACCGGCGGTTCGGCCGCGAGGTTGTACGCGCCCCGGGCGTTCTCGGAACGCGCCGCCAGCCGGTAGGCGTGGGCCGCGTCGTCGGTGTGCAGGGCCTGCACGCGCAGGCCGGGAATGTCCGGCAGGAAGGGGAGGAGCTCCGGACGCGCCGCCGGACCCGGCAGGAACCGGCCGCCGAAGATCCGGCGCTGCTCGCTGGCCGACTCCCGCTTGAAGAGGAAGGCCGGCCGCATCCGCACCACCCGGGTCCCCGGGTGATCGCGTTCGAAGGTGTCCAGAGTCCGTTCCAGATAGGCCTTCTCCCGGCAGTACGCGGCGTCCGGCCAGCCGTGTGTCGGCCACGACTCGTCCACCGCGTGGTTCTTCGGTCCCGGCGAGTACGCACCGACCGACGAGGCGTGCACCAGTGCCGGCACCCCCGCCGCGGCCACCGCGTCGAAGACCCGGATGGAGCCGAGTACGTTCGTCCGCCAGGTCGTCGCCGGGTCGTGCGTGGGCTGGAACGCCCAGGCCAGATGGACCACGGCGTCCGCGCCGGCGAAGTGGCCGGCCAGGTCGGTCTGCTCCGACGCCAGGTCGACCGCGGCCCACTCCGTCTTCGCGGGCGACCACTCGGGAACCCGCCGGGCCAGCCCCCGTACGGACCCCACCTCCGGATCCTCCGAGAGAAGCCGCACCACGCTGGTGCCCACATTGCCCGTGGCACCCGTGACCACGACCCTGCTGCCCGTTGCGCTGCTCACCCTGTGCTCCTCTCGGCCGCTTGCCCGTGCGGAGAGCGACGGGTACCCGCGGCCCGGGAAAGGCACGCTCCGGAAAGGCTGCGAAAGGCACGCTCCGGACCGGCACGCCCCGAAGGGCACGCTCCGGACCGGCACGCCCCGAAGGGCACGCTCCGAAAAAGGCGCGCACCCCGAAAACGCACAACGCGCACCCCGAAAGCGCACAAGGGGAAGCCCCGGCCGCGACGGGGGAATCACGACCGGGGCGGTCAAACGCGGATACGGATGGCGGTCGCCTCTCGGCGAAAGGCTCCACAGGGCTTCAGCCGAACGATCGTCCCTGTGGGCGCATGGTGAGGCCCGGGGACACTGTCCCATCCGTACCCACGGTCTCTTCAACGGCGCGGGGCCCGCCGGTGTTCCACCGTCTGTCGTGGTTTGAGGTGATCTGTGTCACGGCTCACTGGTCTCGGCGGACTTGCCGGCCCCGTCGGCCTCGCCGACCTCGGTCATGACCTCCGCCCAGAGATCCTCCGCCTGCAGGAGCAGCCCGCCGAGGACCGCCGTCGGCGCCGCTCCCTGCCCGGCGTGATCCCGCAGCCCTTCCTGCAACCGCCGGTGCAACTCCTCCATCGTCCCCTCGGTGGCCGACTCCGGATCGTCCCCGGCCCGCCGGCCGACCAGCCGGCCCGCCTGGGCGTGGCAGGCGTCGCCGATCAGCCGCAGCAGGCGCGCGTACAGCTCCAGCACCGGCCCCTCGGGCGGCGCGGGCGTCCGTCGCTCGTCGGCCGCCACCGCCAGCGTCCGGGTCAGCGCCGTGATGTTCCCGGTGACCCGGCTCCACCGCTGGTCCTCGGCCACCGGCGGCACGCCGGTGGGTGCGCGGTACAGCCACCGCAGCGGCCCGGAGGTCAGCCGCAGGCTCTCCCGGCTCCAGGACCGGGCCGAGTACAGCGCGTCCAGCCGCCGCCGGAGCCGCGCGGCGTCGTTGGACCAGCCGGCCGCGCTCTGCGCGTCCCACTGGGTCTCCCGCAGGTCGGCGGCGACGGAGTGCAGGAGGTCTCCCGACTCCCGGGCCAGCGCCGCGAGGTTCTCCCGTACGTCCCTCAGATGGATCGGCGGCAGAACCAGGGCGTTGACCGCCACGCCGATGACCGCCCCGAGCGCCGCCTGTCCCACCCGGTGCCCGACCGCGGCGGCCGACACCGCCGTGCCGGAGGCCAGGACGAACACCGCCGTGGTGGCCGCGTAGATGCCCTGTCGGCCGAAGCGGGACCAGTTCGCCATCAGCATCAGTACGGGCAGGGACAGTGCCAGCGCCACGGTGTGGTCCTCCGTGACCGCCTGCGTCGCCGAGGCCGCCAGCGCACCGGCGCAGATCGCCGAGAACTGCTGGCCGGCCTGGCGCACCGAGCTGTAGACGGTAGCCTGCACGAGGACCAGCGCCACCCAGGGCGCCATCAGCGCCATCGGGTCGCCCAGCCACACGCCCGCCACGGTCCAGGCGATCAGGGCAGCGCCCGCGGCCTTGAGCGACTGGACGACCAGGTCGCGTTCCCGCCCCGGTCCCCGCCAGGCGGCACGGGCTGACCGTCCGACGGCGGCCACCTCCCACCGCACCGCGGCCACGGGCCGCCGTCCCCGGAGCGCTTCCCGGAGTGTGTGTGTCACTGCGGTCATGCGGTGCCGGGTGTCCGCGTGACCGGCGGACTCGTCTCGTCGAGGCGGAATGCGCGGGATACGGTCCGGGACCTCATGCCAGCGGGCTCCGCTCCAGGGAGGCCAGCAGGTCGGCCGGATCGGCGTAGACCGCCTCCGCCCCCGCCTTCTCCAGATCGGCCCGGGGCAGTCCGCCGCAGAGCACGCCCACGCAGCGCACCCCGGCCCGGTCGCCCGCGCGCATGTCCCACACGGTGTCGCCGACGAAGACCGACCGCTCGGCCGTCGCCCCGGCCAGTTCCAGGGCGTGCTCGACCGGCTCCGGCGCCGGTTTGCCCGCGTCCACGTCGTCGGCGCTCGCGGTGGCGGCGATCGCGTCGTCCGCGTCGATCGCCCGCCGCAGCGCGCCCAGCTCCGGGCCGCCCGCCGAGGTCGCGAGGACCACCGTCCAGCCGTCGCCGGCCAGCCGGCGCAGCAGTTCCCCGGCACCCGGCAGCGCCGGCAGACGGTCGAAGTACTGGGCGTACAGCGCCTTGTGGGCGGCGCTCAGCTCCGCGTCCTGATCCGTGTCCCGGTCCTCGCCCAGCAGCCGCGCGACGAGGTCGCCCGAGGGCAGGCCCACGGCCCGGTGCACCGCGTGCATCGGGACCTGGTGACCCGCCTGCCGGAACGCCTCCCACCACGTCGTGACATGCAGGTGATTGGTGTCGACGAGGGTTCCGTCGACGTCGAACACGGCCGCCCGTTCCATGCACTGTTCCTTTCCTGGTCCGTTGTCCGGCAGACGGGTACCACGTCAGGGCTCCGTCACTCCGGACGGTGTACGGCCCTCGCGCGTCCAGGCCAGCAGCTCGCCCAGGGACCAGGTGGTGACCACCCGCTCCGCGGGCACCCCGCAGTCCTCGGCCCGTGCGCACCCGTGGATCTGCCAGTCCAGCTGACCGGGCGCGTGGGCGTCGGTGTCGACCGAGAACAGCACGCCGGCCGCCACCGCCCGGCGCAGCAGCCGTCGCGGGGGGTCGAGCCGCTCCGGACGGCTGTTGATCTCCACGGCCGTGCCGGACTCGGCGCAGGCGGCGAACACCTCGTCCGCGTCGAACCCGGACTCGGGCCGCCCCCGCCCGGTCAGCAGCCGGCCGGTGCAGTGCCCGAGCACGTCCGCGTGCGGGTCGCGGACCGCGGTGACCATCCGACGGGTCATCGAGCGGGTGTCCATCCGCAGCTTCGAGTGCACGGAAACGACGACCACGTCGAGCCGCTCCAGCAGCTCCGGCTCCTGGTCGAGCGAGCCGTCGTCGAGGATGTCGCACTCGATGCCGGTCAGCAGCCGGAACGGTGCCCAGGTCGCGTTGAGTCCCGCCACCACGTCCAGCTGCTCGCGCAGCCGCCCGGGGGAGAGACCGCGGGCCACGGTCAGCCGCGGGGAGTGGTCGGTCAGCGCCGCCCACTCGTGCCCGAGCGCCGCCGCCGCCCGGCCCATCTCCTCGATCGGGCTGCCGCCGTCCGACCAGTCGGAGTGCAGATGGCAGTCACCGCGCAGCCGGGCCCGCAGCGCCTCACCGCCGTGGGCGAGCGGGGTCCCGGCCTCGCCCTCCAGCTTCTCCAGGTAGCCGGGCAGCTGCCCGGCCAGGGCCTCCCGCGCGACCTGCGCCGTCTTCGGACCGACCCCCTTGAGGGACTCCAGCGAACCGGCCGCCACCCGCTCGCGCAGCTCGGCGTCGGACAGCTCGCCCAGCTCCCGGGCCGCGGTACGGAAGGCGCGGACCCGGTATGTCGGCGCCTGCGACCGCTCCAGCAGGAAGGCGATCCGGTCAAGCGCCTGAACGGGATCCATCGCCACCTCCTCCTCCTGCACCTCCAGGGTTCCCCAGCGGGCCGGGGACCGCACGACGGCTCCCGGCGGTTTGTCCGCGCGGTCCCCGGGTACGGCGATGCCCTGTCCCCCGCCCGCGCCCACGAGGAGGCCCGTCGTGCCCAGTCCCACGCCGACCGACACCAAGACGGCCGTCATCACCGGCTCCGACTCCGGCATCGGCCGCGCCACCGCCGTGCGCCTGGCCGAGGCGGGCATGGACGTCGGCATCACCTGGCACACCGACGAGAAGGGTGCCGAGCGGACCGCGGAGGAGGTCCGTGCGCTGGGACGCCGGGCCGAGACCGCCCGCGTGGACCTGAGCCGGCTGCCCGAGGCCGCCGACACCGTCGACGAACTGTGCGAGCGGCTCGGCCGGATCGACGTCCTGGTCAACAACGCCGGCACCGGCACGGCCACGCCCTTTCTGGAGCTGGGCCTCGACGACCTGCGGCACGTCCTGGACGTCGACCTGGCCGGGCCGTTCCTGTGCGGGCAGAAGGCGGCCCGGCGCATGATCCGGCAGGGGGAGGGCGGCCGGATCGTCAACGTGACGTCCGTCCACGAGCACCAGCCGCGCGTGGGGGCCGCCCCGTACTGCGCGGCCAAGGGCGGGCTCGGCCTGCTCACCCAGGTGATGGCGATCGAGCTGGCCGAACACGGCATCACCGTCAACGCCGTGGCACCCGGTGAGATCGCCACGCCCATGACCGGCCAGGAGGACACCGACCCGCGGCGCGAGCACCGCCCCGGCGTCCCGCTCGGCCGACCCGGCGACGCCCGCGAGGTCGCCGCCGTGATCGCCTTCCTGGCCGGGCCCGACGCCTCGTACGTCACAGGCGCCTCCTGGGGCGTGGACGGCGGCATGCTCCGGATGGGACCGATGGCCGGGTCCCATCTCACGGGCGACGACTGGCGGCGGCCCTGAGCGGGCGGTCGTGCGCCTGCGCGCCACCGTCCGCGACCGACGGGGATTCCGCCGCCTCCGCCACGGCCCGGTTGTCGCCACCCGGACCGGGACGGCCACTCACCTTCCGGGGCGAGCGCGGGAACTTCGGGCGGCGCGCGACCGCTGACCGGACGCTCGCCCCGGGTGGCGGCCTACCCTCGACGCATGACCGAAATCGACAGCCCGTACCTCGGCAGGCCGCGCATCCTCGTGCTCCGCGTGCAACCGGGTACGCCCCCGTTCCGGATCGTGGAGATCGACGGCCAAGTGGTCGGTCGGGCCAGGGACGTCACCGACGTACTGCAGGCGGCCGTGGCCTTCGGCATCACGGTCCACGACCTGGACGACCCGGACGTCGTCCGCTGGGTGGGCGGGGACAAGTTCACCTGGACCCTGCACTAGGACGCGCGCCTGCCCCCGCCCGGTGCCTCAGCCGACCGTCCACTTCTGGTTGGCGCCGCCCGTGCACGTCCAGATCTGCAGCCGGGTGCCGTTGGCCGAGCTGTTGCCGGCGACGTCGAGGCACTTGTCGGCCTGGGGATTGACGATGTCGCGCGCGGCGGTGACCACCCATCGCTGGGCGGCGCTGCCGTTGCAGTCCCACAGCTGGACGACCGTGCCGTCCGCGGTGCCCCCGGCGTTGACGTCCAGGCACTTGCCGAGCGCGCGGATCGTGCCGTCGGAGCCCACCGTCCACTGCTGGGCGGCGGTGCCGTTGCAGTCGTAGAGCTGTACGGGGGTGCCGTTGGCGGTGTTGGCCGCGGCGACGTCCACGCACTTGCCGGCCAGGCCCCGGATCGCGCCGCCGGCCGGAGAGTCGGCCGTCGTCACCGAGACGTGGTCCACCACCAGCGCCTGGGGGAAGGCCGTGGAACCGTCCGGGTCACCGGGCCAGTAGCCGCCGACCGCCAGATTCAGGATCAGGAAGTACGGCCTGTTGAACACCCACTGCTTTCCGCCCAGGTCGGCCGGGGTGCGCCGCTGGTAGACGTTGCCGTCGACCGACCAGGTGATCGAGTCGGGCGCCCAGTCGACGGCGAAGGTGTGGAAGGCGTCCGCGAAGGCCTGGCCGCCGGGCAGGGTGTAGCCGGCGCCGATGCCGCCGGAGCCGGAGTAGCCGGGGCCGTGGATGGTGCCGTGCACGGTGGAGGGCTCGAAGCCGACGTTCTCCATGATGTCGATCTCGCCGGAGTCCGGCCAGTTCACCGGGGTGCCCAGCATCCAGAACGCGGGCCACATGCCCTGCCCGCGCGGCACCTTCATCCGCGCCTCCACGTGCCCGTACTGTGCCGTGAACTTCCCCGAGGTGTTGAGCCGGGCGGACGTGTACTGGCAGCTGCCGTACCAGCACTGGTAGTTGGCCGGGTTCTCCTTGCGGGCTGTGATGACCAGGTGGCCCTGGCCGTCCAGGGCCGCGTTCTTGTTGCCGGAAGTGTAGTACTGGCGTTCGTGGTTGTTGACGTTGTCGCCGGTCTCGATCTGCCACTTCGAGGAGTCGACGGCCGCACCGGCCGGGCCGTCGAAGGTGTCGGAGAACGTCACGGCGGCGGCCGCGGCGTCGGCGGCCCCCGAGGCTTCGGACTTCGCGTGGGCGGGACCGGTCACGAGGGACGCTGCGAGCCCGGCGGACAGGGCGGCGGCGAGGAGACATCTGCGGAGCAGGCGCGGGCGGGCCACGGCTCTCCCTTCCGTGCGGCGTCCCCGAGGGGAGCACCGACCGAGGTGGGGGGTTGGGGGGTGTCGCCTCTTTATTCAAGTAGTGAGATAAGGGGCGGGTCAATACCTTGGTACGGACCGGATGCCCCACTCTCAACTCCGTGCCCGGCGCGCGTGCACCGCGCGGCTCATCCGTCGGCCGAGGAGCAGGTAACCGATCAGTGCGCCAGTGGTGTTGAGGATGACGTCGTCGATGTCGAAGGCCCGCCCGGTGATCAGGGCGCCTTGCGCGAACTCCACCAGCAGCATCACGACGGCCGTCAGCAGCAGCACCCGCAGCGGCCCGCGCGTGCGCGGCGCGACGACCGGGACCAGCACGCCGAACGGCACGCCCAGCAGGATGTTGCCGCCGATCTGCTTGACGGCGTCCCGCAGCGCGGGCTGGTCCAGATAGGCCCTCACCGAGCGGCCGGGATGCATGTTCGTGTGCGTCAGGGCCTCGGACGCGGGGGAGGGCTGCAGGGTCAGCCGCGCCAGCACCACCGCGAACGCCACCATGAAGACGAACGCGCACGCCGTCGCCAGCAGGCGCAACGGGAGGGCCAGCGCGTGCCGTTCGCGACGATCGGCCTCCGGCGCCTTGGGGGCGCGGGGGCGCGGCCACAGACGCAGTCCTGAGACAGCACGAGCCATGTCGGTCCTCCAGTCGTCAACTTCCCCGCGTGGTAGGGCGGTTACCCGCCGAACCGCCGAGGATGCCCGGCGACTCCCCGCAGCCGGCGGTGCGTCCCGTCTGTCTTCCCGTGTCCGGTTGTTCCGCGCCCCGTGAGTCTTTGCGCGCCCGGTTCCCTCTTCTCCCGGCCGGTGACTCCCGCCGGGGGGAGCCATCGCCATCGTGCGTCGCCGTCGGCCACCACTCGCACGGTTGCGGCCCGTCGCCCCCTACGAGGCGGGCGACGTGCTCGCCGCCTCCGCCCACCTCGTCACCGGCCTCGCCGCCCCGCCCGGCGGCTCCGCCACCCTCGCCGACACACTGCTCCCGTACGGCACCGTCAGCACTCTCCTCCGCCGGTGCCGTCCCCCGCTGAACGCCGCGGCCGGTCCACACCTCCGTGCGCCGGACACCGCCGGGCGTCGGTCCGTGGCCGCTGTCGGCCGTCCTGGCCGTGGCCCCGGCCGCCGTCGGCGCCATCCGCCCGTGACTGTTCGACGCGCCGGTCCGGGCGCCGCCGCGACGGCGCCCGCGACTTAGGGCACGTCGGCACTACGCCGCGTGGCTGCTGGCGCGCACCACCGCGCCGAATGCCGACCCTCCCGGGGGCGCTGTCCGGGTGAGCGGGGCGGCCCCCACGGCCGGGGCCTACGCCCCGTACGTCACCCGGACCTTCTCGAAACCGAGGGAGTTCAGCAGGCCCCGGAGCATCGCGGTGGTGTTGCTCTCGGCGCGCGTCTTCAGCTCGCTGTCCTTCGCCGCGTCGGCGATGTGCCGGGCCGCGAGCTTCTGCACGGCCTGTTCGCCGTTCGGGTTGTCGGAGAACAGGTCACCGAGGCGGTCGAGCAGTCCGCGCTGCTTGGAGACCGCGTAGGAGCGGTCGGGGTCGAGGGCCGGTTCGCCGAGCGCGGCATGCGGCAGCCGCAGCGTGGCCGAGGTCCGGTCGGCGTTGACCGTCACGTCGTCCTCGCCCACCTTCCCGAGGTCGACGAAGGCGTCGACGGTGCCCGCCCCGACGTACAGGGTGCGGGTGCCGCGGATCGCGTCGGGCAGGAACCTGGTGTCCTTCTCCAGGTCCACGACGACCTGGAAGTTGCCCGAGGCGGCGTCGTAACGGCTGATGTCCTGGACGGACTCCAGCAGCGCGGGACCGGAGCGGTCCCGGGTCTCGGAGCCGAACAGGTCCTTCAGCCCCGGCAGGACGCTCAGCCGCAGCCCCGCGAACAGCACGACGAGCACCAGCACCAGCGCGGTCAGCGCCTTCGCCCAGCCGGGCATGCGCCTCGCGGGCCTCTCGACGGGACTCGCGGGCTTCTTGACGGGAGTCGTCATGGCGACGGCCCTCCTTCCTACTGACCCGGATGCCCCTCATCTCCCCTGTCAGACACGGCGGTTGGCGCAGGGGGTGGCGAGAGGGGGCACACAGGGCGTACGGCGGCGGCTCAGCGCCCAGGCTTCAGCGGACGGTCCTCGCAGGGGCGCGACGACCACACCGCCTCCCCACGCGTGAGCCCGGGGGGCAGCCGCAGGCCGGCCTCCCGCACCCGTCGGGCCGGCAGCTCGCCGGTGACGGTCCAGGCCGGGACGCCCCCCGACGTACCGGTGAAGTCCGTACCCGGCGAGGACGGCAGGGCCGCCACCGGCGCCGGCGCGTCCGGCGGGTCACCCGGCCCGAGACCTCGGTGGTCCGCCCGTCGGTCTCGCGCGCAGGAACGTCGGCCGCCGGCGCCGGCGCACCTCACCGTCGTACAGCCGCAGGCACGCCGGGCGTTCGCCGGCGGGTGCGGGGCGTACGGCGAAGACGGTGCCGCGCGGTGCTCGCCGTTCCGTTCGTGCCGGCCGTTTCGGGCGCGGCGGCCGGGACCGGTCCGACCAGGCCCTCGACCAGCTCCGCGACGCCCTGGCCGCCGAGCGCGGGGCCGTGGTACAGCGGGTGGAACGAGCCGTCGGCGGTACGGGCGGCGAGGACGGCGGCCAGGTTCTCGGCGGTCGGCCAGGGAGCGTCGACCAGCGCGGCCAGGAGGTCCGGGTCGACCTCGGCGAGCGCCTCCGCGGCCCGTCCGTGCGGCGGACCGCTTGGTCATGGCGCGTGACCCCGGGCGCGGCGCAACGGGATGTCCGTAAGCTGAGGGTCCCGGCCGGACAGGATCACGCGAGGAGCGGTCCGTGCGAGACATCGCCGTGTTCAGCGGTAGTGCCCACCCCGAGCTGGCCGAGGAGGTCTGTGCCCACCTGGGTGTGCCGCTCAGCCCCACCCGGGTCAGCCGGTTCGCCAACGACTGCCTCGAGGTGCAGCTGATGGCCAACTGCCGCGAGAGGGACGTCTTCCTCGTCCAGCCGCTGGTCAAGCCGGTCCAGGAGCACCTCGTCGAGCTGTTGCTGATGTGCGACGCCGCCCGCGGGGCGTCGGCCGGCCGCATCACCGTGGTCATGCCGCACTACTCCTACGCCCGCTCCGACAAGAAGGACGCCCCGCGCATCTCGCTGGGCGGGCGGCTGGTGGCGGACCTGCTGGTGGCGGCGGGAGCGAGCCGGGTCCTCGCCATGACCCTGCACTCGCCCCAGGTGCACGGCTTCTTCTCCGTCCCGGTCGACCACCTCCACGCGCTGCGCGAACTGGCCGCGCACTTCCGGCGGTACGACCTCTCCCGCACCACGGTCGTCTCGCCGGACCTGGGCAACGCCAAGGAGGCCGCCGCGTTCGCCCGGATGCTCGGTGCCCAGGTGGCGGCCGGCGCGAAACAGCGGTACGCCGACGACCGGGTCAGCATCAGCTCCGTGATCGGGGACGTGGCGGGGCGCGACGTCATCGTGCTCGACGACGAGATCGCCAAGGGGAGTACGGTGCTGGAACTGCTGGACCGGCTGCGGGAGTCGGGCCCGCGCACCATCCGCCTCGCCTGTACGCACGGGCTGTTCGCGGCCGGCGCGCTGGGGCGGCTCAGCTCGCAGCCGGACGTGCTGGAGATCGTGTGCACCAACACCGTGCCGGTGCCGGCCGACGACCACACCGACAAGCTGCGGATCCTGTCCATCGCCCCGGCGCTCGCCGAGGCGGTACGCCGTATTCACAACGGCGAGTCGGTCAGCGCCCTGTTCGACGCCCGCCCGGCCGGCTGACGCCGAGTGCCTCGTCCAGGGTCCGGCAGGGCGGCAGCAGCCCTGCCAGACCCGTGATCCTCAGCATGCGCAGGGTCAGCGGGTGGGTGCACACCAGGCGCACCTGTCCGCCCCGGTCGAGCACCTGGTTGCGGGCCCGGTACAACAGCCGCAGTCCGGAGCAGTCGAAGAACTCGATGCCGCCGAGGTCCAGCACGACCAGGGCGCCGGGACGCCCCGTCTCGTGGTCCAGGCGCGGGGCGATCTCCGCCGCCGAGGCGATGTCGATCTCGCCCCGGAACTCCAGCACCGTGTGCCCCCGGTCGTGGCGCACCCGCAGATGCCGGGTGGGCGACGCGGATTCCTGCCGCACGAACCATGCCTCCAGCCTGTTCCGGCCTGTTCGGTCCTGCTTCCGGGGGCTCAACTACCCAGTCCGCTGCGAAAGTTACCTCGATCGAGCGAGTTTGAGCATGTTCGATTGACATATGTCATCGAAAGCTCACGGCCGCGCCGCCGGGGCCGCGGCACCGGCCGGTCGGTCCACCGGTCGGTCCACCGGTCGGTCCGCCGATTGGTCCGCCGGCCGGTCAGTCGACCACGAGGACGAGCTTGCCCGTGGTACGCCCGGTCTCGCCGAGCGCGTGCGCCTGCGCGGCCTCCGACAGCGGGAACGTCCGCGCGACGGTGGCCCGCAGCTTCCCCGAATCGACCAGGCCCGCGATCTCCTCCATCCCGGCCCGGTCGGCGTCGACCAGCATCCGCACCGCCCGTACGCCGAGCCGGTCGGCCTCCTCGTAGAACTCGTCCGATCCGACCGGCAGGATCGACACCACCACCCCGCCCGGGCGCAGTACGCGCAGGGACCGCAGGGTCGTGTCGCCGCCGATCGTGTCCAGGACGACGTCGACGTCCCGCACGGTCTCGGCGAAGTCCGTCTCCCGGTAGTCCACGGCCTCGTCCGCCCCGAGCGAGCGCAGGAACTCGTGCTTGCCCGCGCTGGCGGTGCCGATCACATGGGCGCCCAGGGCCTTGGCGATCTGCACCGCCACATGGCCCACGCCGCCGGCCGCCGCGTGGATCAGCACCCGCTGCCCCGACCGGACGCCCGCCCGCTCCACCAGCGCCTGCCACGCCGTCAGTGAGACCAGCGGGAGCGCGCCCGCCCGGACATGGTCGACACCGGCGGGCTTGTGGGTGAAGGTGCGCGCCGGAGCGGTGACGTACTCCGCGTGGGAACCGTGGCCGAAGGGATAGGACAGCATGCCGAAGACCTCGTCGCCCGGCCGGAACGCCGCGACGCCGATCCCCACCGCCTCCACCACGCCCGACACGTCCCAGCCCAGTACGAAGGGCGGCTCGCCCAGGAAGCCGCCGTTCGCCCGGTGCTTCCAGTCGGTCGGGTTCACCCCGGCGGCACGTACCCGCACCAGCACCTCGTTCGGGCGCGGCTCGGGACGCTCCTGCCGTACCTCCTTGAGGACCTCGGGACCACCGAGGACGTCCTGGCCGATGGCGCGCATGGTGTTCATCGAGACCTCGCAACTGGGGGAGGGGCGGGTGGCACGGTCTGCAACCTCCGACGCGATGGTGCCATTCCCGGGGCCCTCCCGCACCCGGGGCGAGGCAGTCGGGGGACGGGCGCCAACTTGTCCTTGGGGCAAGGTCGTTCGCCACCCCGGAGCGCGCGTCGGGTCGTGACGGAATCCTCACTTCCGCCGGGCCGTGAAATTGATCTTTTAGGCTTCCCAACCGATAAGCTCCCCAGCGGCGCTGCGAGTTGACGCGGATCGCGACGGGTCGGCTCACGGCGCGTACCCATGCGTGCGGTCCCCCTTGCCCGCCCCTGCTTGACCACCCCCCTGTTCGATCGTTTTGCTTCGAAGGATGCAGATGGAACTCGCCACTCCGCCACCGGCGGCGCGGGCCCCTGTCGCCTGGTACAGCTGGTGGCTGATGCCACTGGGCCTGGGAGGCGGGACGGCAGCCGCCACGTTCATGAGCTCGGAGCGAATAACCGTGGCCGTCGCCGGTGCGGCGGCCACGGCGGCCGGCACCGTGTGCGTACGTCTCCTCCTGCGCACCCGCGCCCAGCTGGGCCGGGCCGAGGAGACCCACCGCGGCGCGCGGGCCGAACACTCCCAGCAGTGGCAGCAGCACGTGGCCGCCCTGGAACGCAAGTTCTCCGCCGAGCGAACCGCCCTGGACGCCCAGCTCACCGAGCAGGCGCAGACCTACGAGGCGCAGCTGACGGAACACTCCCGGGCCTACGAGGACCGGCTCGCGGAGCAGGCCACGGCCTACGAGAGCCGCCTCGCCGAGCAGGCCGCGGCAGGGCGGGAGCGGCTGGCACACCAGCTGGCCGCCGTGTCCCGGCTCGCCGACGAGCAGCTGCCCGACGCGATGCGCGCGCTGCGCGCCGGCGAGGCAATCGACGACATCCTGCCGACCGTCGAGCAGTGTGCGAAGGTCGGGGCCGACCTCCAGGCCGAACTGCGCAAGGTGCTCAGGACCGCGCTGATCGGCGTCGAGGCGGAGTTCGACCGCTCCACCTCCGCCGAGCAGGCCGTGATCAGCGTCGGCAACCGCATCCACGTCCTGACCAGCAAGCTCCGGGGCCGCCTGCACGAGCTGCAGGGCGAGCACGGCCGGCTGCCCGCCGTCGCCCGGGGCCTGATGGAACTCGACCAGGCCATCGGCCCGGCCGACTGCCTCGCCGCCAGCATCGGCGTCCTCGGCGGCTCCGACCGCCCGGGCCGCCAGTGGCAGGAACCGCAGCGGCTGCTGAGCGTGATGCGCGGCGGCATCGGCCGGATCAAGGACTTCCACCGCGTCCAACTGCGCCACCTGCCCGAACTCGGCGTCGACGGCGGCATGGTCGACCACCTCACGCTGATCTTCGCCCACCTGCTGGACAACGCCGCCCGCTACTCGCCGCCCAGCGAGCCCGTGGTCGTCTCCGGCAAGGAGGTCCCCAACGGCGTCGGCATCGAGATCCAGGACTCCGGCAAGGGACTGAGCGAGGAGAAGAAGCACGAGGCCGAACACGCGCTGGCGGGCACCTCTCCCGGGGCGGGACTCGGAGGCATCTCGGAGGATGCCAGCATCGGTCTGCGCGTGGTCGGCGCCCTCGCCCGCCGCTACGGCATCCGCGTCACCTTCGCCGACTCGCCGTGGCTGGGCACCTCCGTCGTGGTCGTCGTACCCCACAAGTACTTCAGTCCGCTGCCCGCGGCCGCCGCCCCCGTGACGACAGCCCCTGCCAAGCCCCCGCCGGCCGTCACCGCGTCCCCGCCCGCCGCCGCGCTCCCGGCCGCCATCGCCACCGCGGCCCCGGCCTCGGACCCCGGACCGGCGGCCGGCCCGGCCCCCACGGGCGGGACCGCCGTGGAGACCACCCCGGGCGGCCTGCCCCGGCGCCGGAGCAGGCGCACCGAACCGACCGCCGAACCTGCCGCCGGGCCGTCCACCGCCCCGGCCACGGACGCCGGGGACGACGCGCACGGCGCCGCGGGCGAACCCGCCGAACGGGCCCAGGTCCCGGCCGTTCCGCCGGACACGTCCTTCGCCGGTCTCGCCGCCTTCGCCACCGCGGGCCGCGACCTCGGCATCCCCGACACGACCACCGGTGGCGTGTCCACCGAGCACCGCACTGAAGAGAGCGACTAGTCCCCATGACGCACCAGGGAACCGACGTGAGCTGGGCGCTCCGTGACCTTGTGGAGAGCATCCAGGAGATCCGCTTCGCCCTCGTGGCCTCCAGCGACGGCAAGGCCATCACCTCCTACGGCGCCGAAGACCCCGACGACGTGGACCGCTTCGCCGCCGTGGTGGCCGGACTGCAGGCGCTGGCCCAGCCGGTCGCCGAGCAGTTCCCGCAGCACGCGGGGCAGCTGCGGCTCGCCATGGTCGAGGTGGACGGCGGGCATCTCTTCGTCGTCCGCGCGGGCCTGGAGACGTACCTCGGCGTCCTCGCCCGCGAGGGCCTCGACCAGGGCCTGCTCGGCCATCAGATGCGCGACCTGGCCCGTCGGATGGGTGAACTCCTCGGCACCACTCCGCGCCAGGAGGAGCACTCTGGATGAGTGCGCCCCGCCGACCGACCGATCCGTCCGGTCTCGAGCGCTACTACGTCCTCACCGGAGGGCGCAGCGGGCCGGGCGGTTCGGCGTCGACCCTCGACGTGGCGACCCTCGTGGTCTCCCGCGCCGTCCCCTTACCGGGCATGCAGCACGAGCACGAGGAGATCCTCCGGCGCTGCCGCGAACCGCTTTCGGTGGCCGAACTCGGCGCCCACCTTCATCTGCCGTTCAACATTCTCGCGGTGCTGCTGTCCGACCTGCTCCAGGCGGGCCGCGTCGAAGCCCGTGATCCCATCCCGGCGCACGACGCCGGTCGCGGGCCCGACCTCGCGCTCCTTGAGGAGGTACTCAGTGGACTTGAAAGGCTTTGACCGACCGGGGTCACCGACGTCGGGGGACACCCGCTCGGTGAAGGTGATGATCGCCGGCGGCTTCGGCACGGGCAAGACCACCATGGTCCGTTCCGTGAGCGACATCAAACCGCTGACCACCGAGGAGACCCTCACCCAGGCCAGCGCCGACGTCGACCACCTCATCGGCGTGGCCGACAAGACCCAGACCACGGTCAGCCTGGACTTCGGCAAGATCGGTCTCAACGACAGGCTGATGCTGTACCTGTTCGGCACCCCGGGCCAGGAGCGCTTCTGGTTCCTGTGGAACGGCCTGTTCAAGGGCGCGCTCGGCGCGGTGGTCCTGGTGGACACCCGGCGGCTGGCCTCCAGCTTCCGGGCGATCGAGGAGATGGAGCGGCAGAAGGTCCCCTTCGTCATCGCGCTCAACGTCTTCCCCGACTCCCGGGACTACCCGGTCGAGGAGATCCGCGACGCCCTCGACATCCCCCCGCACACGCCGGTCGTGTCCTTCGACGCCCGCGACCGCACCGCCAGCCGCGATGTGCTGGTCACCCTGATACGACATCTGAAGGACCGCTCGGCCGCCGCCCTGGAGCCCCGATGAACGACGACCAGACCCCGCCCGCTTCCACGGGCGGCGGCTGCCCCGTCGCCCACGGCGAGGGCGTCACCCGGCTCTACGGCGGCGAGGCGGCGACCGACCCGCACGGCATCTACGCGCGGCTGCGCGAGGAGCACGGCAGCGTCGCGCCGGTGCTGCTGGAGGGCGACGTCCCCGCCTGGCTGGTGCTCGGGTACCGGGAGAACCGGCGGGTGCTGGACAACCCCCTGCAGTTCAGCCGCGACTCGCGCGGCTGGCGGGACTTCCGGGACGGCCGCGTCGAGGCGACCTCCCCGCTGATACAGATGCTGGGCTGGCGTCCCGACTGCGTCTCCCAGGACGGCGAACCGCACCGCAGGCTGCGTGGGGCCGTCACCGACAACCTGTACGCCGTCGCGGGGCGGGGCATCCGCCGTCATGTCACGCACTTCGCCAACAAGCAGATCGACGCGTTCGCCCAGGCGGGCCGTGCCGACCTGGTGGCCGACTTCGCCGAGTACCTGCCCATGCTGGTCCTCACCCGCGTCTTCGGGCTCGCCGAACGGGAGGGCCGTACGCTCGCCGAGTCCAGCAGCCAGGTGATCAAGGGAGGCGCGGACGCCCTCACCCACAACGAACGCATCATGGGCATCCTCGGCGAACTCGCCGCACGCAAGCGCGAGGAGCCCGGGTCCGACTTCGCCTCGGGGCTCATCGAGCACCACTCCGGCCTCGACGACGACGAGATCGTCAACCACCTGCGCCTGGTGCTGATCACCGCCCACACCACGACCAGCAACCTGCTGGCCCGTGCGCTCCAACTCGTCCTCAGCGACTCGTCATGGCTGTCCGGCCTGGTCAGCGGTCAGCTGAACATGTCGGCGGTGGTGGAGGAGGTGATGTGGAACTCCCCGCCGCTCGCCGTGCTGCCGGGCCGGTTCGCCACCGCCGACCTCGAACTGGGCGGTTGCCCGGTCAAGGAGGGCGACCTGCTCGTGCTGGGCCTCGCGGCCGGCAACCACGACCCCGATATCCGTCCCGACACCGCCGTGTCGGTCCAGGGCAACGCCTCGCACCTCGCCTTCAGCGCGGGCCCCCACGAGTGTCCGGGGCAGAACATCGGGCAGGCCATCATCGAGACCGCCGTCGGCCTCCTGCTGCACCGCCTGCCGGGCCTGCGCCTGGCCGTGCCGGCGGCCGACCTCACCTCCACGGCCTCCACCTGGGAGTCACGTCTGGACAGCCTGCCGGTGGAGTTCGACGCCTGACGCCTGACGCCTGACGCCTGACGCCTGACGCCGGGCGGAGTCGCACGGCGCGCGCCGGGCCGCGGGGCGCCGCCCGGGTAACGGCGCCGCCCGGCCGGAGGGGCCCGGCCGGGCGGCGCCCCGCGGCTCAGACGCCCAGCAGGTCGTCCACCGACCCCCGCCCGGCCAGTTCCGCCATGGCCACCGGGCCCTCCTTGGCCGCCGCGTACCGGCCCGTGGTCAGCGCCCACTCGTAGTTGCCGTTGATCCAGTGCTGGATGGCCTCCACCCCCATCCGCACCCGCGTCCGTTCGTCGGTGTCCAGGTCCAGCTCGTCGCACATCCCCGGCACCCGGGCCTCGAGGGCGATGTACTCGTCGAGGCAGGCGGTCGTCATGCGGTACGCCTCGTCGGCGGCCTCCTGCCACGAGCAGCCCCGCTCCCGGTGCAGGACGGCGATGAGGTTGTGGCCGTCACCGCGGCGCCGCTCGCGCTCGAAGGAGTGGATGTCGTTCATGAACCCGATGGTGTCCGCGGCGAGGTCCCGCATCCGCTCCATCACCGGGTGTGCCATGGCCGCGGCCGGCACCTCGAAGCCGCGGCTGCGCTCACCCGCGTCGATGCTGTGGTGGATGCCGACCGTACGGCGCCGGAAGAGGGCGTACTCCTGGAGACCGAGGGTGCCGGCCCGGCCGCGGGCCGCCAGGTCGACCTCCTCGCAGTGCGCCACCAGGAACCGGCCCCAGGAGGCGGCGAACCGCGACTTCCAAGTCAGGGACATGCCATATGAGAGGTGGTCCCAGACCTCCGCCCAGGCCAGCGTGACGGGGCACTCCACCCGTGGCGGGGTCCCCGTCGGCCGGAGCGGTGTGGCGATGAGCTCGCGCGCCACCTCCGCTATGCGCTCCGCGCGGTCGGGCCGGCCGGCGTCGAACTGGTCGTCGAAGAGGAAGGCCAGGGAGAACCAGTTCATCAGGACGACCATGTCGTCCGCCGACGCGTGGGGATAGGTGCGTGCCGCGGCCTGCGAGAGGTCCCAGGACCGGTACTCCTCGAACCCGGCCCGGCTGCGTACCAGTCCCCGCTCCCGCACCCAGCGCAGATGCCGGTCGCGGGCGTAGGCGAGATGCGGACTGACGGGGGTGTCGAAGGGGAGGTCGAAGCGGACGTCCTGAGACATGTGGTTCCTTTCGGGAGACGGGACGCAGAGTCCCCCGGCCCTGCGGGCGGACGGTCGTCGGACCGCCCGCACACCTGAACGTGCTGTCCCGGAGCAGAAGTTGAACCGAGAAGCGCTTCGAGGCTGCCCCGACCCTAAATGATCTACACGGGGTCCGTTGGTGATCTTCGCAACTGCCCCGCGGGGGCACGGCGCGTGCCTTTCACACGCGCGGCTCGCCACCTCCGGCGTTCACACGGGCACCATCGACGATCGCACCCGGCGTGGCACGGCCGCACCCGGCGTGGCACGGCCGCACCCGGCGTCGCACGGCCGCACCCGGCGGCACCGGACCGCCCGCGACGCGCTCAGGCCCGGCGTACTGCCGACGAAGTCGGGGGAGGTGAACACACGCGCCACGGCCGGTGGTTGCTCGCCGACTGAATCGGCCGGGCGGGGATATCCGCAAGGAAGAGGGCGCGGGTCACGATCGCCTCGCGCCCAGAACCCTTCGGAGGAGACATGGCACTGGTCAACACGGGCGTCGTGGTGCTGGACTGCGCCGAGCCCGAGAAGCTCGCCGAGTTCTACAAGCGGCTGCTGGGCGCGGAAGAGACGGAGGCGACGGCCAACCGGATCGAGATCAGGTCGGCCGACGGCTTCCGCATGGCATTCCGGCGGGACGTCAACGCCACCCCGCCCAGCTGGCCGCGGCCCGAGAACTCCCTCCAGGCCCACCTGGACTTCTGGGTGGACGAACTGGACGAGGCGGAACGCGGCGTCGTCGAACTCGGTGGGCGTCCCGTGGACGCGAAGGACGCACTCGGCGTGCACGAGGAGCGTGGCTACGCCGACCCGGCGGGCCACTCGTTCACGCTGCGCCGTACCGCGCCGACGGCACCCAAGCAAGGCTAGCGCTCGGGTGCCGTCGGCGGTGGGGGAGGGGCCGGGCCTCCGGTGCGGTCAGTCCCGGCCGCCCTTCTCACCGACCGGCCAGACACCGGTCGAGCGTTCGACGGCCTTGGCACCCGTCCGGTCCACGGCGCTGCGCACCGCGGCGAAGATGGCGCCCTGGATCGCGGCGGCCAGCAGGATCTCGCCCCAGCCGCGGTCCGGGTCCAGGGCGTCGGGCGCGTCGTCCTCGTGCCGGACCAGCTTCCAGGTCTTCTGGAACGCCATCCCGGCCAGCGTGCCGCCCAGCCAGCCGAGCGCGAACCCGACGGGCTTGTAGGCGAGAGGGAGCTTGTTCTTCTTGTTCTTCTTGTTCTTCGCCATGAGGATCTCCTTGCCTGGTGTGCGCTGAGTAGTCGTAGTGCGTCCCGGTCAGGGCCTGCCCCGCACCGGTACCTCCTCGTCGGCCCGGACCGGTCCCGGCGGGGTGCCGTCGCCGAACGGACGGCCGCCCAGCTCCTGCCGGTGGTGGGGGGTGAGCCAGCCGGAGAGGTCAGGGCCCAAGGGCACGATGCCGGTCGGGTTGATGCCGGTGTGCACCTGGTAGTAGTGCCGCTTGATGTGGTCGAAGTCGACGGTGTCCCCGAATCCGGGCGTCTGGAACAGATCGCGGGCGTACCCCCACAGCACCGGGTTCTCCGTCAGCTTCCAGCGGTTGCACTTGAAGTGACCGTGGTAGACCGCGTCGAAGCGGACCAGCGTCGTGAACAGCCGGATGTCCGCCTCGGTGAGCGTGTCACCGACCAGATAGCGCCGGCGTTCCAGCCGGGGCGTCAGCTGCTCCAGCCGCCGGAACACACCCGCGCACGCGGCCTCGTACTCCTCCTGGCCCGTGGCGAAGCCCGCCCGGTACACGCCGTTGTTGACGTCCTCGTAGACCCCCGCCATCACGTCGTCGATCTCGTCTCGCAGTGCCTGCGGATACAGGTCGGGCGCACCCGGCCGGTGCAGGGAGGTCCACTCGGTCGCGAGGTCGAGCGTGATCTGCTGGTAGTCGTTGGTGACGAGCGCCCCGCCGGGCACGTCCACGACCGCGGGCACGCTCACCCCGCCCGGATAGCCCGTCTCCCGCCGGTCATAGGCCTCGCTGAGGTAGCGGATGCCGAGGACCGGGTCACGTCCGTCCGGGTCCAGCGTGAACCGCCAGCTGCGGTCGTCCTGGACCGGATCGGTGACCGCCAGGGACAGAGCGTCCTCCAGACCGAGCAGCCGCCGTGAGACCAGGGCCCGGCCGGCCCATGGACAGGCGCGGCTCACCACCAGCCGGTAGCGGCCGGCCTCCACCGGCCAGCCGTCCCGGCCGTCCGCCGTGATCCGGTCCGCGAAGTGGCTGCGGGACCGTTTGAACGCCTTCTTCCCATAGCCGCTGTTCCCGGCCGTCCCGTCGTCACCGCTCATGGCCCTGCCTTCCGCCGTCCGTCTGTCCGCAAATCCGTCTGTCCGTGTGGCCTCGTACCGGTGCCCTTGTAGAGGCGTTCCCCGATTTCGGCCATCGGCACTGGTGGCCACCCGCAAGGCGGGTGTGAGTCGCGCCGGCAGGGGCAGTCGGGCCCTCGTGACTGAGACAGCCGAGGAAGAGAAGCAGGACTCGAAAGCCGACCGCAGGACACGCGTCACCGTGCTGGTGGCCCTGGCGGCCAACCTGGTGATCGCCGTCGCCAAGGCGGTCGGCGGGTTCCTCGCGGGATCGCCCGCACTGCTGTCGGAGGCGGCACACTCGGTGGCGGACAGCATGAACGAGATCTTCCTCCTCGCCGCCCTGCGCCGCAGCCGCCGCCCCGCCGACCGGAGGCACCCCTTCGGCTACGGCAAGGAGCGGTTCTTCTGGTCGCTCCTCGCGGCCGTCGGCATCTTCGTCATGGGCGGCTGCTTCTCCTTCTTCCAGGGTGTCGAGGCCCTGCGCACGGGCGCCCAGGAGGAGCTGAGCGGCTACGTGGCCGGACTGATCGTCCTCGGTGTCGCCCTGCTGGCCGAGGGCGGCTCGCTGCTGCGGGCCCTGCACCAGGTCCGGGGCCAGGGCGGGATGGCCGAGGGGCTGCGTGATCCGGCGCTGCGCACGGTCGTCGCCGAGGACGGCACCGCGGTGCTCGGCGTCACCCTCGCCATGGGCGGCATGGTGCTGCACATGGTCACCGGGCAGGTGGTGTGGGAGGCCTGCGCCTCGCTCGCGATCGGAGCCCTGCTCGTCTTCGTGGCCTACCGGCTGGGCCGCGAGGCCCGCGACCAGCTGATCGGAGAGGCCGCCGACCCCGAGGCCAGCGGCCGGATCCGCGCCCTGCTGGGTGCCCAGCCGGAGATCGACAGCGTCGAGGCGCTGTTCACCATGAAGACCGGCCTCGACTCCACCCTGGTGGCCGCATGCATCGACCTGGTGCCGGGGCTGGACAGCGAGCGGGTGGAGGAGGTCGCCGTGCGCATCAAGAGGTCGATCGCGAGCACCGTTCCGGAGGCTCAGCAGGTCTTCCTCGACGTCACGGACCGGCTCGCGCGGGAGGCAGCGCAAAGCCCCGCCGCGACGGGGGAACGCGGCGGGGCCTGAACGGCGTGTTCCCGGCACACACCGGTCCATGCGCGCCGGTCGGGGCGGACCTTCCGCGCGGGCTTCAGCTCCCGTCGGAGGGCTCCAGGACGAAGACGGGGATCTCCCGGTCCGTCTTCTCCTGGTACTCGGCGTACGGCGGGAACGCCGCGACCGCGCGCTCCCACCACTCGGCCTTCTCCGCGCCCGTGACCTCACGGGCCGTCATGTCCCGCTTCACGGGGCCGTCCTGCAGCTCCACCCGGGGATCGGCGGTCACGTTGAAGTACCAGACCGGGTGCTTGGGAGCCCCGCCCAGGGAGGCGACCGCCGCATAGCGGCCCTCGTGCTCGACGCGCATCAGCGGCGTCTTGCGCAGCCTGCCGCTCCGCGCGCCCCGGGTGGTCAGCACGATCACGGGCAGGCCGGTGTCCCTCAGGGTCGTGCCCTTGGTCCCGCCCGAGCTCTCGTACAGCTCCACCTGTTCGCGCACCCACTGCGTCGGGCTGGGCTCGTACTCGCCGTCAAGAGGCATGTGTGCATCCGTCCCATCGTCGCGTCCTACGGCCTGCCGGCCGGTGGGCACCACCGGCCGGCGCGTAACCATCCTTACCGCATCCTGCCCCTCGCCCCCCGTGGCCGCGCGGACATCCGGACCCGGCGGGTCCGGTCGACGGCCGCCACACCGCCCGCTCGGCCAGTTCCGGCGGGCGGCCGGGGCCGCGGGAGGGCCCGATCGCGCCACTCCCGCCGCACGCCCGGCCGCACGGACGGGACGTGACGTCCCCGACCCGGTGCACCCCGGCCAGTCTGCCCCCGGCACGGATCTGGCCGAACTTGGTGTCGTCCTATAGATGCCCGAGGCATCTAATGAAGATCGGTAAGACGCACTCTTCGTCTACGAGGTCTTCCATGACGGACACCGACACCACGGACACCGACACCACGGACACCGACACCACGGACGCCGACGCCACGATGGCGACGGACACCGACGCCACGACGGCGACGGACGCCGACAACACCCCGACGGACAGGGACACGGCGCGGCCCGTCGCCTTCCCGCAGGACCGGACCTGTCCCTACCACCCGCCCGCCGCCTACGACCCGCTGCGCGCCGTCCGGCCGCTGGCCCGGGTCACGCTCTTCGACGGCCGCCCGGCCTGGCTGGTGACCGGGCACACCGCCGCCCGCCGGCTGCTGGCCGACCAGCGCCTGTCGACCGACCGCAACCGCGACGGCTTCCCCGCCACCTCGGCGCGGCTGGCCGCCGTACGCGGACGCAGGACCGCCCTGCTCGGCGTGGACGACCCCGAACACCGCGCCCAGCGCAAGATGGTGCTCCCGGAGTTCACCCTCAAGCGCGCCGCCGCACTGCGCCCGCACATCCAGCGGATCGTGGACGAACGGCTCGACGCGATGATCGCGCAGGGCCCGCCCGCCGATCTGGTGACGGCCTTCGCGCTGCCCGTGCCCTCGATGGTGATCTGCGCGCTGCTCGGGGTCCCCTACGCCGACCACGACTTCTTCGAGGAGCAGTCCCGCCGGCTGCTGCGCGGCCCCCTGCCCGCCGACACCCGCGACGCCCGCGACCGGCTGGAGGCGTATCTGGGGGAGCTGGTCGACCGCAAGCGGAAGGCACCCGGCGACGGCCTGCTGGACGACCTGGTCCGGCAGCAGCTGAGCGAGGGCGCGACCGACCGCGAACAGCTGATCGCCTTCGCGGTGATCCTGCTGGTCGCCGGTCACGAGACCACCGCCAACATGATCTCGCTGGGCACCTACACCCTCCTGACCAACCCCCGGCGGCTGGCCGAACTGCGCGAGGACGCCACGCTGCTGCCCGGCGCCGTGGAGGAGCTGATGCGCGTCCTGTCGATCGCGGACGGGCTGCTGCGGATGGCCACCGAGGACATCGAGGTGGACGGGCAGACCATCCGGGCCGGCGACGGGGTCGTCTTCTCGACCTCCGTCATCAACCGCGACGAGACCGTCTACCCCGAGCCGGACGCCCTCGACTGGCACCGCCCGGCCCGCCACCATGTCGCTTTCGGCTTCGGCATCCACCAGTGCCTCGGGCAGAACCTGGCCCGCGCGGAACTGGAGATCGCCCTGCAGACCCTCTTCGACCGGCTGCCCACGCTGCGCCTGGCCGCTCCGGCGGACGAGATCCCCTTCAAGCCCGGCGACACGATCCAGGGGATGCTGGAACTCCCCGTGGCCTGGTAGGAGAGTCCGGACATGCATATCGGTATCGAGAAGGACACCTGCGTCGGCGCGGGCCAGTGCGCCCTGACCGCTCCCGACGTGTTCACGCAGGACGACGACGGCTACAGCACGATCCGACCAGGGCGGGAGGACGGCGGCGGCAGCCCGCTGGTGCGGGAGGCGGCCCGGGCCTGCCCCGTGGGAGCCATCACCGTGTCGGAACGGGTGGGCTGACACCGGGCACACCGCCGCGCGGCGGCGCGAGCGTGGAGGGCGGCCCGCGCACCACCGCACGAGCCGGTCGGACCGCCCGGTTGAGTAGGGTTTCCGGGTGAGCGAACAGGCCGTCACCGCCAACTCCGGAAAACCCTTCCTCTACGTCGTCGTCTGCGCCGCCGGTGTGGCCCGCGACGTCGGCAGGCTGATCACCGCGGCGCGGCGACGCGGCTGGGAGGTGGGCGCCTTCGCGACGCCCGTCGCCATGAGCGGCTTCTTCGACCCGGCTGCCGTCGAGACACTGACGGCCCGCCCCATACGCTCGGCCTGGCGCCGCCCGGGTGATCCGCGGCCGTTCCCCGCACCGGACGCCGTCGTGGTCGCGCCCGCCACCTGCAACACGGTCAACAAGTGGGCCGCCGGGCTGGCCGACACCCTCGCCGTGGCCACCCTGTGCGAAGCCTGCGGCGCCGGCGTCCCGGTCGCCGTGCTGCCGTGCGTCTCCGACGCCCTGGCGTCCCACCCCGCGTACCGGGAGAGCCTGGCCCGGCTGCGCGGGATGGGCGTGCGCTTCGGCGACCCGTACGCAGGGGACGCGGGGGAGGGAGGCGGCCGCCCGGAATTCGGCTGGGAACGGGCCCTGGACCTGCTCGAACGGCACTGACACCGCCGGCGTCCGAGCCCGCGCGAAGACGCACGCTCGCCCTGGTACCGATGATCCCGCAGACAGGTGCGGCAACGATGCGGTACGTGAAGCTCGGTTCGACGGGCCTGGACGTGTTCCGGGTCTGCCGGGGCTGCATGACCTACGGCGTTCCCGAGCGCGGCACACACGAGTGGACCCTCGGCGAGGAGGCCTCGCGCCCGCTGATCCGGCAGGCGCTGGAGGCAGGCGTCACCTTCTTCGACACGGCCAACGTCTACCCCGACGGCACCAGCGAGGAGATCGTCGGCAAGGCGCTGCGCGACTTCGCCCGCCGGGACGACATCGTGCTCGCGACCAAGGTGCGCGGCCGGATGCGGCCCGGTCCGAACGGCGGGGGACTCTCCCGCAAGGTGATCATGACGGAGATCGAGCACAGCCTGCGGCGCCTGGGCACCGACTACGTCGGCCTCCACCAGCTCCACCGCTTCGACCCGCACACTCCGGTCGAGGAGACGATGGAGGCCCTGCACGACCTGGTCAAGGCGGGCAAGGTCCGCTACATCGGGGCCGGTTCGACGTACGCCTGGCAGTTCTCCAAGGCCCAGTACACCGCCGAGCGGCACGGCTGGACGACATTCGTGTCCATGCGGGACCACTACAACCTCGTCTACCGCGAGGAGGAGCGCGAGACGCTGCCCCTCTGCGCGGACCAGGGCGTCGGCGTGCTGCCCTGGAGCCCGCTCGCCCCCGGGCGCCTCACCCGCGACTGGGACACCGCCACCGAGCGCAGCGTCCGCGACGACTTCGGCGGCACCCTCTGCCAGGAGGGCGACCGTGCCGTGGGCGAGGCCGTCACCCGCATCGCCGGTGAACGCGGAGTCCCACGCGCCCAGGTGGCCCTGGCATGTCTGCTGCATCAGGACACGGTGACCGCGCCGATCGTCGGCGCCTCGAAGCCCGGCCACCTCGAGGAAGCCGTGGCGGCGGTCGACCTGCCGCTCAGTGAGAAGGAGACCGAGGAGCTGGAGCGGCCCTGCGCGCCGCACCCGATCGCCGGTCACCGAGCACGGGACCGGAGCCCCGCAGGACCGGCCCGTGCGGACCGGCACCGGCGCGGACCGGCCTCAGGGGCCCGTGCCCGCGTCCAGGGCGGTGACGGACACCGACGACTCGTTGCCGCCCACCGGGACCTCGCCGGCCGTCCACTTCACCTTGAGGGGCTCCCGCTCGTCGGGCGGGGTGACGAGCAGCGCCGCCGGAGTGGCCGTGCGGGCGCCGCTGATCTGCGGGCTGGAGAACGACAGCCCGGACCACGCGCTCTTGCCCGGCGCCAGCGTCACCGTCTGCGGGGATGCGGGCGTGCGCTCGGGGTCCGGGCCCAGTTGCTCGCCGGACGCGTCCACGAAGGCTGCGCCCGGATAGCCGTACATGGTGCAGGTGCGGTCGGACGTGTTGGTCAGTACGACGGGGAAGTTGCGCTGGCCGGCCCCCGGACTCACGCGGCCGACGGCGGCCCGCAGCTCGGAGGTGTGGCAGCGGCCGTCGGCGCGGGCCGAGGCCGAGGCCGACCCCGCGGTGTCGCTGGGCGCGGCACCGACCGCCGGCGCGGTGTCGGTGGGCGTCGCGGTGCCGCTGCCGGGATCGTCGGACGTGGGGGCGGATTCGCTCGGCCGCTCGGTGCCGCTCGACGTGGCGCCCTCGTTGCCGCAGGCGGTCAACAGGCCGAGGAGCGCGACCGCGCTCGCGAGCAGGGCCGTCCGGCGCACCGGCTGGGACGTGTTCGCCATCGGTTATTTCTCCACACTCCCGTCGGGTTCGCGTACGGCCCCGGCGTGACCGGCACCGTACGCCCTGCCCTGTCGAGTGTCCCGCCGCGGGGCCGGGAAAACGGGGAGCGGACTCCTCGTCCGGGTGAAGGGCGCACCTCTCGCCGGAAGAAGGCGGGCGTTCCTCACCGCGCCCACCGGGACGAGGGGCTCACTCCTCGTCGTCGAGCAGGCCCAGCTCCGCCCAGATCGTCTTGCCCTCGGTCGTGTGCCGGCTGCCCCAGCGCTGGGTGAGCTGGGCCACCAGCAGCAGGCCGCGCCCGCCCTCGTCCCAGGTCCTGGCCCGGCGCAGATGCGGCGCGGTGTGGCTGGTGTCGGAGACCTCACAGATCAGCGTGGTCGTGTCGTGGATGAGCCGGAGCCGGATGGGCGGGGAACCGTACCGGATCGCGTTGGTGACCAGCTCGCTCACGACCAGCTCGGCGGTGAAGGTCGCCTCCAGCAGATCCCACCTGGACAGTTGTTCGATGACCTGCTTGCGCACCGGGGCGACCAGCGACGGGTCGGCGGGGATGTCCCAGGTGGTGACCTGCCCGGCGGGCAGTCCCAGGGTCCGGGCCAGCAGCAGGGCCACGTCGTCCGCGGCGCCGCCCGACGGGAGGAGCGTGCGCAGGACGCGGTCGCAGGTGGTGTCCAGGGAGTCGGCGGGGGCGGCGAGCGCCTCGCGCAGCAGCGCCCGGCCGGCGTCGGCGTCCCGGTCCCGGCCCTCGACCAGCCCATCGGTGTAGAGCGCCAGCACACTGCCCTCGCGCAGCTCCATCTCGGCCGACTCGAACGGCAGCCCGCCCACGCCCAGCGGTGGCCCGGAGGGCAGCTCGACCTGCCGGGGCGCGCCGTCCGGCGGGACCAGCACCGGCGCCGGATGCCCGGCCCGGGCCATGGCGCAGTGCCGCGACACCGGGTCGTACACCACGTACAGACAGCTCGCCCCGACCTCGCCCGCGCGGTCGTCACCGGACTCCTCGGAAAGCCGTACGACCAGGTCGTCGAGGTGGGTGAGCAGCTCCTCGGGCGTCAGGTCGATGTCGGCGAGGGTGCGCACGGCGGTACGCAGCCGGCCCATGGTGGCCGAGGCCTGGATGCCGTGGCCCACGACGTCCCCGACGACCATGGCGACCCGCATCCCGGACAGCGGGATGACGTCGAACCAGTCACCGCCGACGCCCGAACGGGCCGCCGGAAGATAACGGGATGCCGCCTGCACCGCGGCGGTGGACGGCAGCCACCGGGGCAGCAGGCTGCGCTGCAGGGTGAGCGTGGCCTCGCGCTCGCGGGAGTAGCGGCGGGCGTTGTCGACGCAGACGGCCGCGCGGGCGCTGACTTCCTCGGCCAGCAGGACGTCGTCGTGCGTGAACGGGTCGGGACGCCGGAACCGGGTGAAGACCGCGACCCCCAGGGTGGTGCCGCGGGCCTGGAGCGGCACCGACATCGTGGAGTGAACGCCGTACTCCTTCACCCGCCCGAGGCGGGCGGGGTCCCACTCCATCCAGCGCTCGAGGTCGCCGTGGGCCTCCGCGGCCACGATCGCCTGTCCCGAGAGCAGACACTCGGCCTGGGGGGAGCCGGCCGGGTAGACGTCCAGCTGCCCGGTTTCGGCCACCGCCTGCGGGCAGTCGGCGGTGACCGACGCGTGGGCCGTCCGGCGCAGGCCGACCGGTGGTCCGGCCACGGTGGCGGGCTCACCGCCGTCTTCGCGCGGGTCCAGCAGGTCTACGCTGACGAAGTCGGCGAGCGCGGGCACGCACACGTCCGCCAGCTCCTGCGCGGTGCGGGTGACGTCGAGGGTGCTGCCGATGCGCACGCTGGCCTCGTTGACCAGTTGCAGCCGTTCCCGGGCGCGGTGCTGCTCCGTGAAGTCGTGGGCGCTCACACACACGCCGCACACCTGACCGTCGGCGTCGGTGAGCGGCGCGATCCGGGCGCTCCACGCGTGGGCGCGGCTCTCGCCCACGGCCCTGAGGTGGGTCTGCATGTCGTGCCGGCGGCCGGAGGCCAGCACCCGCCGCATCTGCCGTTCCAGCTCCGCGTTCTGCGGCCGGCCGCTGATGTCGGTGGCCCGCAGGCCGCGCACGCGGTCGGGCGGGAGCCCCACCAGCCGCGCCATCGCGTCGTTGACCCCGCGCAGCAGGAGCCGGTCGTCGAAGATCATCATGGCGCAGGGGGACTGGGTGAGGGCCGCTCTGAACAGCGGGTCGTCCGCCGCTTCTGGGGCCGGTTCCAGCGGGGTGACGGCGAGCCATGTGCCCGGGGTGTCGTCCGTCGCCGGTCTGAGGTGTGCGAGCACCCACACCGACACGGTGTGCCCGTCGCGGTGCCGCAGTGCCAGGGTGCCGCTCCACTGTGCGTCGTCGCGCCCGGGTGGCTTGCCGCCCCGGCCGTCGGCGAGCAGGTCGGCGGCGGGGCGCCCCACGATCTCGGCGGCCCGGTGGCCGAGCAGCAGTCGGGCACCCTCGTTCCACTCCCGCAAGGTGCCGGACTCGTCGACGACGACGCGGGCCGTGGCGGCATCGTCGAACGGGTTCACCGGACTCATCGTCGCCACTCCATTGCGCACACCCACAGTGATCAGCGCGTCACCTTCTTCCCAGACTAGTGGGTCCGGGCGGCGTGCGGACCCGAACCCACCGGACCCGGGGAGCACGCCCCGTGCGTGCCGCGGGGCTGCCCGGGCGACCCAAGACAGAAAGAGCTTTCCGTGGCCTTGACGAGCACGTATGGCTCGACGTCAGAATCTGTTTGTTCACGATTACTTGTGAGTACTTCTGAGTTCCGATGAGGGAGATCCGTCATGACGGTCACGCGCAGATCGGTTCTGATCGCCTCCGCCGCCACGCCCGCGGCCGGGATGACGCTCGCCACCCCGTCCGCGTGGGCCGCGGAGGCGACCGGCGGTGCCGCGGGCCGCAGCACGGTCCCCCTGCGGAACGGCTGGCGCTTCCGGCTGGTCGACCCCGACGGAGCCGCCGAGGACTCCACGGACGCCGCCGACCCCGCTCACGACGACTCGGCGTGGCGGGAGGTCGCCGTCCCGCACGACTGGAGCATCGAGCAGACGCCCACCACCGAGCACGGCACCGCCGGCGGAACCGGGTTCCTGCCGGGCGGCCTCGGCTGGTACCGGCTCGCCTTCACGCTGCCGCCCGCGTTCGCCGGGAAGCGGATCGCGGTCGAGTTCGACGGCGTCTACATGGACTCCCGCGTCCACTGCAACGGCCGGGAGATCGGCCACCACCCCTACGGCTACACCGGATTCGCCCTCGACCTCACCGGCCTGGTGCACACCGACGGCCGCACCGAGAACGTCCTCGCGGTCCAGGTGCGCAACCGGCTGCCGAGCAGCCGCTGGTACTCCGGCAGCGGCATCTACCGCGAGGCCCGCCTCGTCGTCACCGAACCGGTGCACGTACGGCGCTGGGGCACGTACGTCACCACGCCGCGGGTGAGCGAGGACAGCGCCGTCGTGCGCGTGGAGACGTCGGTGGTGAACGCCTCGGGCACCGCGCGCGAGGTCGGGATCCGGTCGACGGTCAAGGACGCGGAAGGCCGTACCGTGGCCCGCACCGACTCCCGGACCCAGGTCACCGGCGCGGTGGCCGAGATCCACGAACTCACCGTCGCCCGCCCGAGGATCTGGGACTTCGCGACCCCGCACCGCTACACCCTGCACACCGAACTGCGCGTCGGCGGCCGGACCGTGGACACCTACCGCACCCGGTTCGGCATCCGCACCTTCCACGTCGACCCCGACGAGGGCTTCCACCTCAACGGCAGGCACGCCAAGATCAAGGGCGTCGACCTGCACCACGACCTCGGCGCGCTCGGCGCCGCCGTCAGCATCGACGCGATCCGCCGCCAGATGACGATCATGAAGTCGATGGGCGTCAACGCCTTCCGCACCTCCCACAACCCGCCCTCGCCCGAAATGACCGAGGTCTGCGAGGAGATGGGCATCATCATGCTGGTGGAGGCCTTCGACTGCTGGCGCACCGGCAAGAACCGATACGACTACGGCCGGTTCTTCGACGAGTGGTGCGAGAAGGACGCCACCGAGATGGTGCTCGCGGCCCGCAACTCGCCCGCCGTCGTCATGTGGTCCATCGGCAACGAGGTCCCCGACTCCACCGCCACCGCGGGACTCGCCATGGCCGACCGGATCATCGACGCCATCCGGGCCGCCGACGACACCCGTCCGCTGATCATCGGCTCCGACAAGTACCGCCGGATGCCCGCCAGGGGGTCCGCGGCCGACCTGATGCTGGCCAAGCTCGACGGACTCGGCCTCAACTACAACACCGCCAAGTCCGTGGACGACCTGCACGCGGCCTATCCGCACCTGTTCCTCTTCGAGTCCGAGTCGTCGTCCGAGACCTCCGCGCGCGGCACCTACCAGGAGCCGGAGCACCTGAACACCGGCGAGAACCACACACCGGGCAGGCGCGCCACCTCGTCCTACGACAACAACCTCGCCTCCTGGACGATGAGCGGCGAGTACGGCCACAAGAAGGACCGGGACCGCAAGTGGTTCGCCGGTCAGTTCCTGTGGTCCGGCATCGACTACATCGGGGAACCCACGCCGTACGACGTCTTCCCGGTGAAGACGTCCTTCTTCGGCGCGGTCGACACGGCCGGTTTCCCGAAGGACATGTACCACCTCTTCCGCAGCCAGTGGACGGACGAGCCGATGGTCCACCTCCTCCCGGCCACGTGGAACCACCGGGAGGGCGACACGGTGGAGGTCTGGGCGCACGCCAACGTCGACACCGTCGAGCTGTACCTGAACGGTAAGTCCCTCGGCGTCCGCCGCTTCGACACCAAGAAGACCGTCGACGGCCGGACGTACCTGGAGACCACCGAGGCCACCGGCGACGACAAGACCTTCACCGACGGCCCCTACCCCGGCAGTTACACCAGCCCGGGCGGCAGCGCGGGCAAGCTGCACCTGACCTGGAAGGTGCCCTTCGAGGCGGGCGAGCTGAAGGCCGTCGCCCGGCGGGGCGGCAGGGCGGTGGCCACCGACGTCCTGCGCACCGCCGGTGAGGCGCACGCCCTGCGCCTCACCCCGGACCGCGGGAGCGTCGCCGCCGACGGCCGCTCCCTGGTCTTCGTGACCGCCGAGGTGGTCGACAGGCGCGGCGTGGTGGTGCCCGGCGCCGAGCACCTGATCTCCTTCGACGTCGCGGGCGGTTCCCTCGCCGGACTCGACAACGGCCGCCAGGAGAGCGCCGAGCGCTACCAGGCGAGTACCCGCACCGCCTTCCACGGCAGGGCGCTCGCGATCGTCCGGTCCGGCACCCGGCCCGGCGTGGTGCGGGTGACGGCCCGCGCGGACGGGCTGCGCACGGACACGGCGGCGGTGCGCACCCGGCGGGCCCCGGACCGGGCGACCGCACCCGCCCGGGAGTTCCTCCCCGGGCACCCGGCGGCCGTGGACCACCCGCACGCGGACGCGAGCTACTCCGGCCGGCCCGACACCCTCCCCGCCGCCATGCTCGACGGCGACCCGGCCACCGGCTGGTCCAACGGCTTCCGCAAGGCGGCCACCGCCCTGCTGCCCGCCTTCGACGGCGCCCGCGCCGAGGACTGGGTCTCGGTCGACCACGGGCGCTCGCGTACCTACGACCGGATCGAGGTCTCCTTCACCGTGGACGGCGGGCACAGCCTGCCCGCGACCGTCGAGGTCGCCGTCTGGGACGGCCGCGCCTGGCGCGCGGCCGAGGGGACGGAGACCGACTGGGCCACGGTCTCCGACACGCCCACGGTCATCACCTTCGACCCGCTGCGGGGCTCCCGGGTCCGCCTCACGCTGACCAGCCGCCACCCCGGTGAGGCGCGCGGCGCGTTCCGCGTCAGCCGCCTGGAGGCGCCCGCCGCCTGAGCCGGCGCGGGGCGGCCCGCACGAGGACCGGACGGGACCGGAGCGGGAAACCGGTCCCGTCCGGACCGTTGACGGCATGTCATGTCTGCCACAAGCATGGCCTGCGACCGCATTTGGGAGCGCTCCCATCACGGTGAGCGCCATCTCCCCCGAGGAGCCCGGACGTGAAAAAACGCAGAACCGCGCTCGTCTCCCTGACGGCCCTGCTGGCGGCGGCCGTCACCGCGCTGCCCGCGGCCCCGGCCGGCGCGGAGGAGACCGAGCAGGTCAGGAACGGCACCTTCGACAACGGCACCGAATCCTGGTGGACGAGCAGCAACGTCAGCGCCGCCGTGACCGACGGGCGCCTGTGCGCCGACGCCCCCGGCGGCACCGCCAACCGCTGGGACGCCGCCGTCGGACAGAACGACGTCACCCTGGTCGCGGGGGAGTCGTACAAGTTCTCCTTCACCGCCACCGGTACACCCGCCGGCCACGTGGTCCGGGCGATCGTCGGCCTGTCGGTGGCCCCGTACGACACATACTACGAGGTCAGCCCGCAGCTGAGCGTCTCCGGCGACACCTACGCGTACACCTTCACCTCACCCGTCGACACCACGCAGGGCCAGGTCGGCTTCCAGCTCGGCGGCACGCCCGACGCCTGGCGGTTCTGCGTGGACGACGTGTCGCTGCTGGGCGGCGTGGCACCCGAGCCGTACGTGCCGGACACCGGGCCGCGGGTGCGGGTCAACCAGGTCGCCTACCTGCCGTCCGGGCCGAAGAACGCCACGCTCGTCACCGACGCGACCACCCGCCTGCCCTGGCGGCTGAAGAACGGCGCGGGCCGGGTCGTCGCCCACGGCCGGAGCGTGCCGCGCGGCGTCGACGCCTCCTCCGGGCAGAACGTCCACTCGATCGACTTCGGCCGCTTCGGGAAGCGCGGCGAGGGCTACACGCTGGTCGCCGACGGCGAGACCAGCCGCCCGTTCGACATCGGCACGGCCGCCTACGAGCGGCTGCGCCTGGACTCCGCGAAGTACTACTACACGCAGCGCAGCGGCATCGCCATCAGCGACGAACTGCGCCCCGGCTACGGACGCCCCGCCGGACACGTGGGCACGGCACCCAACCAGGGCGACACCGAGGTGCCCTGCCAGCCCGGCGTGTGCGACTACACCCTCGACGTCTCCGGCGGCTGGTACGACGCGGGCGACCACGGCAAGTACGTCGTCAACGGCGGCATCTCCACCTGGGAGCTGCTCAGCACCTACGAGCGCTCGCTGCACGCCCGCACCGGGGAGCCCTCGAAGCTCGGCGACGGCACCCTCGGCATCCCCGAGAGCGGCAACAAGGTGCCCGACATCCTCGACGAGGCCCGCTGGGAGCTGGACTTCCTGCTGAAGATGCAGGTGCCCCGGGGTCAGCCGCTGGCCGGAATGGCCCACCACAAGATCCACGACGAGCAGTGGACGGGGCTGCCGCTGCTGCCCAGCGACGATCCCCAGAAGCGCGAGCTGCACCCGCCGACCACCGCCGCGACCCTCAACCTGGCGGCGACGGCGGCCCAGGCCGCCCGCCTGTACCGCCCCTACGACCGGGAGTTCGCCGCGAAGGCGCTCGGCGCGGCCCGTACCGCCTGGGCGGCGGCGCTCGCCCACCCGGACCTGCTCGCCGACGAGAGCGACGGCGTCGGCGGCGGCGCCTACCCCGACAGCGAGGTCGCCGACGAGTTCTACTGGGCCGCGGCCGAGCTGTACCTGACGACGGGGGAGCGGGACTTCAAGGAGTACGTGCTGGACTCCCCGGTTCACACCGCCGACATCTTCGGCCCGACCGGCTTCGACTGGGCACGCACCGCGGCCGCCGCCCGGCTGGACCTGGCGACCGTCCCGAACCGGCTCCCCGGCCGGGACGAGGTCCGCCGCTCCGTCGTCCGGGGCGCCGACGGCTACCTGGCCACGGTGAGGACACACCCGTACGGCATGCCCTACGCCCCCGACGGGAACGTCTACGACTGGGGTTCCAACCACCAGGTCCTCAACAACGCGGTCGTCCTCGCCACCGCCTACGACATCACCGGCGGCTCCAGGTACCGGGACGGCGCCCTCCAGAGCATGGACTACATCCTGGGCCGAAACGCGCTGAACATGTCGTACGTCACCGGCTACGGGGAGGCCGACGCCCACCACCAGCACAGCCGCTGGTACGCCCAGCAGCTCGACCCGGCGCTGCCCGCGCCGCCGGACGGCACCCTGTCCGGCGGTCCGAACTCGAGCATCCAGGACCCCTACGCGCAGAGCAGACTCCAGGGGTGCGTCGGTCAGTTCTGCTTCATCGACGACATCCAGTCCTGGTCGACCAATGAGCACACCATCAACTGGAACGCCGCACTGGCCCGGATGGCCTCCTTCGTGGCGGACCAGGGCTGAGCTCCGCCGCCCCCGAGGGCCGCGCCGCCTCCGCGGAAGAAAGCGGAATGCCGGTGCGGCCCTCTTGGGATGCCCGGAAATCTGACCTTCTTTCAAAGGCGGCCGATGTTGTCCGGTCGCCTTGTTGACCATGAGTGGGTTGTGCGAGAGTGAAGCACCCGTGCGGGGGGTAAAGGCCGGGTCTCGCACGCGCTTTGACGGACCGGGTCCGATTTCGCCATGGCGAATTCACGCTCCCCACACTGTGCCAAGAGGTACATACCAATCCGTGGGTCCTTTTCGGCGATCGGAACTTCTGAGTCACCTGCGCGTGGGAAGGAAACATCTCAGTGCCCACCCCCCACCCCCCTCGACCCGCTCACCCGCCCTGCGGCGGGAACCCCGGGGAGTCCGACGAGTTGCTGGCCGCGCGGCTCCGGGACGGCCCGGAGAGCGAGGCCGCCCAGGTCGCCGCGCTGCTGATGGCCCGCCACTGGCAGCCCGCGCACGACTACGCGACCATCTGTCTCGCCACCTCGGCCCAGGTCACCGCCATGGTCACCGCCGCCGCCTGGCACCGGGTGCTGGCCCGCCTGGCCCAGGGCGAACCGGCCACCGCGCTGCGTCCGCGACTGCTGGTGGCCGTACGCGACACGGTCCGCCAGTGGGCCGCCGACGACGCTATATCCGGCGTTCTCCCGCAGTTGCTCAAACCTGCCGGCGGACGTGGTATGCGGGCGGCGAAGTCCCTGACTCCGGAAAACCGCACGCTGGCCGCCCGGGCATTCGCGTCTCTTCCCGGACCGGCCCGTTGTTTGCTGTGGCACACGGAGGTCGAAGGCGAGCCCATAAGCGTCCCGGCCGGTCTGCTCGGCATGGATACCGACACCGCGTCGGCCACCCTCGAACAAGCGCGTGAGAAATTCCGCGAGGGTTGTCTGCACGCCCACAGGCAGCTCGCGCCGAGCCAGGACTGCCGCTTCCACGGCCGACTGATCGACGTCCCGATCCGCCGGGGCGGCGCCCTGCTGCCGGATGTCCGCAAACACCTGGCGGACTGCCGCCACTGCCGGCACGCGGCCGATCAACTCGGTCATTTCGAGGGCGAGTTGGGCACGCTGATCGCTGAGGCCGTACTCGGCTGGGGCGCCCGGCGCTATCTCGACTCGCGTCCGGCCCGTGCGACGCTGGGCGCGCTGGCCAAGGGCGCCGCCCGGCACCGCGGCGGGCGCCCCGGGCTGCTGGCCCGGATTCCCGTGCCCGTGCGCGGGATGCCGCGCCGGCCGCGCTCCGGCCGGTCGCTGCTCAGACAGTTCGGCGCCGCGTCGGCCGGAGTGCTGGCCATCGCCCTCGTGGTGAGCGTGTGGTCCTACGACGGCGGCGGCGCCGATCCGGCCGCTTCCACCAGCGCCGTCGACGGCGACGGCGAGACGTCCGCGACGAGCCGCCCCAAACCGCCCGGTGCGGCCGGGCTGCCCACGTCGGCGGACCGGACGCGGCTGCGCAACGCCGCCGCGAACCTCTGTCTCGACGTCCGGGGCGAGCCGAAGGCCGGGGCGGCCGCCCGGCTGGCGGCGTGCTCGCAGGCGTGGACCCAGCAGTGGACCTACGAGGACGACGGGCTGCTGCGCAGCGTCGCCGACCCGGGGCTGTGTCTGGACTCGCGGGCGGACGCCGGAGTCGTCGTTCTCGGTACCTGCGCCGACGAGGGCACCGAGCGGGGCGACGACGTGCGCTACGAGCTGACCGGCCGCGGGGAGCTGGTGCCGCGCGGACAGGAGCTGCTCGCGCTCGCCACCACCACAGGTGACCCGGACGCCGACATCGTCGTCAAGGTGCACGACGGCTCCGAGGACCAGCGCTGGCGCACCGACCCGGTGCCGACGGCGGAGGGTTCGCTGTCGATCGCCCGTACCGACGCCCCGGGCGCGCGGGCCGTGGAGCTGTCCGGCGACTGAGGGGGCCGCCGAGCCACCGGCCGGCGCCCTCGGCGGCGCGGAGCCCCGCGCCACCGGCCGGTCACGCCGGGTCCTCCACGAGGTCCGCGGCCCCCGGCGTGGCCGGTGAGGCGTGCCCGGACAGGGCCAGGGTGAGATCGAGTTCGGCGAGCAGGCAGCGGATCACGTGCTCGACGCCCGCCTGGCCGTCCAGGGCGAGTCCGTAGACATAGGGGCGGCCCAGGAGCACCGCCCGCGCGCCGAGGGCGAGGGCCTTGAAGACGTCGTCACCGGTGCGCACGCCGCTGTCGAACAGCACGGTCAGCCGGTCGCCGACCGCCTCCACCACGCGCGGCAGGGCGTCGGCCGCCGCGACGGAACCCGCCACCTGACGCCCGCCGTGGTTGGAGACGACCACGCCGTCCATGCCCGCGTCGGCGGCGAGCCGGGCGTCGTCCGGGTGCAGCACGCCCTTGAGCACGATCGGCCCGTCCCAGTTCTCCCGCAGGAACGCCAGGTCGGGCCAGGACTTGCCGGGGTCGGAGAACATCCCGACGAAATGCGTCACCGCCGCGTTCGGGTCCTCGTGCACCGGCTTCGCGAGACCGGCCCGGAAGGCCGGGTCCGAGAAGTAGTTGGCGGTGCCGATCCCGTGCAGGAACGGCAGGTACGCCTGGTCGAGGTCGCGCGGGCGCCAGGACAGCAGCGGCGTGTCCAGTGTGACGAACAGCGCCGTGTACCCGGCCGCCCCGGCGCGGCCCAGGAAGCTGCGCGCCACCTCGCGGTCCTTCGGCCAGTACAGCTGGAACCAGCGCTCGGCGTCGCCCATCGCCTCGGCGACCTGCTCCATGGGCGTGCTGGAGGCGGAGGACAGGATGTACGGCACGCCCTGCGCGGCGGCGGCCCGGGCGGCGGCGCTCTCCGCGTCCGGATGCATGATCGACAGGACGCCCACCGGCGCCAGGGCCAGCGGAGCGGGCAGTGGGCGGCCCAGCACCTCGACACGCAGGTCGCGGTCGTGCACGTCCCGCAGCATGCGCGGAACGATCCGGCGCCGGTCCAGTGCCGCCCGGTTGGCGCGGGCGGTGCTGCCGTCACCCGCGCTGCCCGCGACGTAGCCGACCGGACCGGGGCCCAGGCGCTGCTCGGTCAGCTCCTCGAGCCGGGTCAGGTCGGTGGGCAGCCGCGGCACCGCACCCGTCATGCCGTTCAGATAGATCTCGTACTGGAAGTCCGCCCAGTGCTTCGGCATCCCGGATCCGCCTCTCGTCGTCGAGCTCGCGCCGCCAGCACCATACCCGCGGGTATGCCCGGGCCCCCCGCCGGGGCCGGGGCTGTTTCAGGGGTGTTTCAGGCCTATTGGCAAACGAACGGATCACGCCATTCGGCCAGTTCGGATCTCAATAATCGATCAAGAACCGCCCCGTTCCGGACTTGGAACGTTCGAATTCCGTGACTTCACGCCACTGATTCAATACGCAAGGTTATCGAAATCCGGGGGGTCGAGATGAGTTTCGGTGCCGGACTCGGCAGACTCGCGCTCGCCGTTCCGGCACCGACCGAGCCGGGCCGGCACCACCCTCGAAACGAGCGGAAGGATGCACACAATGCGGAACACCGCGCGCTGGGCAGCGACTCTGGGCCTGACGGCCACCGCCGTCTGCGGGCCCCTCGCCGGGGCCTCTCTCGCCTCCCCGGCCGCCGCCCCCGCGTCGCTCTACGCCCCCTCGGCCCTGGTGCTGACCGTGGGGCACGGAGAGAGCGCTGCCACCGCCGCACCCCTGCGCGCGGTCACCCTGACCTGCGCCCCGACGGCCTCCGGAACCCACCCCGCCGCCGCGGCCGCCTGTGCCGAACTGCGCGGCGCGGGCGGCGATCCCGGCGCCCTGGCGGCCGAGGACTCGGTGATGTGCACCCGGGAGTACGCCCCCGTGGTCGTCACCGTGGACGGGGTCTGGCAGGGCCGGCGCCTCTCCTACGAACGCACCTTCGCCAACGAGTGCGTGAAGAACGCGGGCAGCGCGAGCGTCTTCACGTTCTGAGGGACCGGGACCGTACGGCCCGTGCGGTGTGACCGGCGACTCGTTACTGGGGAGTGCGAGCGCCGCCGTACGAGGCCCGCGGTCCCGCACCGGGGGCGGCGGACGGAGTGGGGCCGTCCGCCGTCCTCCAGGACCAGGGGGGGCAGGAGGCCGAGGGCGCGGGGGCCAGTCCTTGACCAGGAGGGCAGGGGCCAAGTCCTTGACCAGGGGGCAGGGGCCCAACGGGGGCAGAGGGGTCAGTCCTTCGCGGGCGGCCCGTCGCCGCCCGGGGGCGTCCTGGCACGGTGGCTGGTGTCGCACCAGGGGTATCGCCGGCTGCGACGGCACGTGCACAGCGCTACCCGGAAGCGGTCGGAGGACACCGTCGTCCCGTCCTCCAGTTCCACCTCCACCGGGCCCTCCACCAGCAGGGGCCCCCGCCGCTGGACCTTGACGCGGCGCGGGGGGATCGTCGGGCGCGGCGTCTCAGACGGGGAGTTCGGCACGGACGACCACCAACTCCTCCTCCTGCTCGGCCAGGGACAACAGCCCCCGCTGCCGCAGCCAGCGCTCCCGGCCGCGCACCACGGGACCGAACCCGATCCGCTGCCGCCGGGTCACCGCGGCCTTCAGACCCGCCTCGCGCAGCAGCGTGACGGTCCTCTCGGGGTCACTGAGCGCCGACTGCACGAGCAGCACCACACCGCCCGGACGCAGCAGACCGGGGACCTCCCGGCAGATCCGGTCCAGGACCATACGGCCGTCGTGGCCCGCGTCCCAGGCCCGGGCGGCACCACGCGGCCTCCGGCCGCCGGCCGGAGCCGGCACGTACGGGGGATTCGCCAGCACCAGGTCGAACGACTCACCGCGTACGGGCGTGAAGAGGTTGCCGTGCCGGACACGGATCCGCACCCCGGCCCGGGCGGCGTTGAGCCGCGCCGCACACACCGCGCGCCACGACACGTCCACCGCGGTCACCCGGCCGCCTCGCAGCGCGGCCATCAGAGCGAGGGCGCCCGTGCCGGTGCCCACGTCGAGTACGGCCGCGTCCGGGGGAAGCGGCTCGTCGGACAGCGCCCCGGCCAGCAGGGCGGTGTCCTCCTGAGGGGCGTAGACGCCCGGTAGCACCATGAAATTCACGGAACCCACGTACCCCGGCCGTCACGAAATATGGGAAATTTCGGAAGCCGGGCGCGGGGCGGAGGCCGGCAGCGGTATGCGTAGGGACGACCGTCCCGCCCGCCAGTCGGCGAGCAACCGGGCGCCGAAGCGGTCTTCGAGGTGCCCGGTGGCGTCGATGCCGAAGACGACGTCCGCCGCGAGCCCCGGCTCCTGCTCCAGCAGACCGTCGATCACCTCGTGCCGCACGATCTGCTCGTGCACCGCGTCGGCCTCGACGTGCTCGTCGTAGAAGTGCTCGGCGGCCGATCCGGCACCGGTGCGGCGCATCGCCTCGGCGAGCCGCCGGGAACCGGGCGACGAGGTGATCTCCACCGCCGCGAAATGACCCACCAGAGCGCCGCGCAGGGCCCGGTGCAGGCCGAACAGGGACATCATGTTCACCGTGGCCAGGCACTCCGCCGAGGCCGCGTCGAGATGGCGCCCGTAGGCCGTGTCCAGGCCGAGGTCCGTCATCAGATCGGCGAACAGGCGCGCGTGCACCCGGTCGGCGCGGCCGCCGCCGTACTCGTCGAACTCGACCGCCGCCATCGCCGCCTTCGCGCGGCCCCAGAGCCGCGGCAGCACCCACGCGTGCGGGTCGGCCTCCTTGAGGTGGTACAGGGAACGCTGGGCCGCGTACTCGCGCAGTTGCCACAACTCGCCCTCGTCCCGCAGGAAGTGGCTGACGCCCTCGCCGTGCACGGGCTCGACGAGCAGCGCCCCGACCGCGTCCTCCACGCTGTCGTGCACCCGGGTGCCGGCCCGCAGCGCGGAAAGGAAGCGCCGCTCCAGCGCGGCCCGGGTGCCCAGCAGGCCGGGGTCCCACTCGAGCTCGGGGGAGACGCCCGCGAACCCCCGGTAGTGCAGCTCGTAGCACTGGTACAGGGCGAGCTGCAGGTCGTCGCCGTACACCGGCGCGGCCGCCACGGTCCCGGGGCCGGGCAGTGGTCCCGTCCCGAGCAGGTACGAGCCGACGGCCCCGGAGACAGGTCCCCGGGCCGCCGGCAGCTGTGGTCCTTCGCGGTCGTACTCCATGGGCCGCGGGTACCCGGACACCGCCCGGGCACCCCCGCCCGCGGGGCGCGACCGCGTCACTCTCCCTCGACGTCCTGCTGGGCGCCGGTGTTCGGCGAGGTGGCGTCGCCCGCCTCGCCCCGGTGCTCGCCCTGCCCGGACTCCGCGTCGCGGGGCCTGGCCTCCTCGATCTCGCGCAGCACCTCCTCGATGGCCGTCTCGGGCTGCTTGTGGTCGTGGTCGCCCTCGTGGGACACGTGGTTCTCCTTCTCCTCGTACGGTTCGTACCGTGCGTACGGTCAGTGCGACGTGGACGCCAGGCGCAGGGGCACCGGCGGCGGGGTCACGGCCTCGTCGCTGCGGCGGACGACCTCGGCCCACCAGGACGGGCCCTCCTCGATGTGGCGCAGCAGGATGCCCTCGCGGATCGCCCAGGGACAGAGCGTGACCGACTCGAGACCTGTCAGCTTCATCGCGGTGTGCCCGACGACGGCGCCTGCCAGGCTCTGTGCCGCGCGCGGTGCCGAGATGCCGGGGAGCCGGGCCCGCTCGGCGGCGGACAGGGCTGCCAGCCGGCCGGCCGCGTCCCCCAGGTCCGAGCAGAGCATCCGCCGCTCCATGAAGGGCCCGTGCCGACCGGGCGAGGCCCCGCACAGCCGCCCCAGCTGCTGGAAGGTCCGTGAGGTGGCCACGGCGGTGCGCGGACCCTCCCAGCGGATCCGGGCCGCGGCGTCCCGCAGCTGATGGCGGACCTTGCGGCGCAGCGCCCGGATCTGGTCCGGCGTCGCCGGGTCCTGGCCGCCCGCCAGGAACTCGTGGGTCAGCCGGGCCGCCCCCAGCGGCAGCGAGGCCACGAAGCCGGGCAGCCGGCCGCGGCCGAAGGCGACCTCCAGCGAGCCGCCGCCTATGTCGAGCAGGGCGAGCGGTCCGGCCCGCCAGCCCATCCAGCGCCGGGCCCCGAGGAACGTCAGTTCCGCCTCCACCTCGCCCGGCAGGGTGCACAGCGGCACGCCGGTGCGGGCGTGGACGGTGCGCAGCACCTCCTGCCGGTTCGGCGCGGCGCGCACCACGGCGGTCGCGAAGGAAAGCGGTCCCGGCGCTCCCCAGCGGTCCGCGGTCGCGCTCGCGTCGGCCACCGCCGCCGCGAGCCGCTCCACGGCCTCCTCGGGGACCGGGTCGCCCGGCTTGACCTGCTCCGACAGCCGCAGCCGCCATTTCGCGGTGTGCACCGGCAGCGGGACCCCGCCCTCGGCGTCCGCCACCACGAGCCGGACCGTGTTCGACCCCACATCCACCACGCTGATACGCATGAAGGCCCAGGTACCCACATACGCGCCGGTCCAACGGAATCGGCGGCGGGGCCGGAACGCGGAAGGCCACGAGCCGGGCCGCCGTGCCGGTGCCGGTGCCGGTGCCGGTCAGGCCAGCTGCCGCCGCACCAGCTCGTGCAGCCTGCCGCCGGTGTCCGCCAGCAAATGCCCCGGCGGCCCCTGCTCGGCGACCTTGCCGCCCTCCATCACGATCACGCGGTCGGCGTCCAGCACCGTGGACAGGCGGTGCGCGATCACGACGCGGGTGGCGTTGAGCGCCTTGGTGGACTCGATGACCGTGCGCTGCGTCTCGTTGTCCAGGGCGCTGGTCGCCTCGTCGAAGAAGAGGACGCGCGGCCGGCGGATCAGCGCCTGGGCGATCATCAGCCGCTGCCGCTGGCCCCCGGAGACCGCCCCGCTGCCCGACACGATGGTGTGCAGGCCCATCGGCATGCGCTTGATGTCCTCCGCGAGCCCCGCCATCCCGGCCGCCGCCATCACCTCCTCGGGCGTGTACGGCTCGGTGCCGCAGATGACGTCCAGGATCGAGCCGGTGAACGGCTGGGCGTGCTGGAGCACCACCCCGCACTGCCGGCGCACCGCCGACCGGTCGAGCGCGGCCAGATCCTGGCCGTCGTACAGGACACTGCCCGACAGCGGGCGGTCGAAGCCGATCAGCAGCCTCAGCAGCGTCGACTTGCCGCAGCCGCTGGGACCGACGACCGCCACGAACTCACCCGGCCGCACCTCGAACGACACGTCGTCCAGGACCAGCGGTCCGTCGTCGGTGTACCGGAACGACAGCCGCCGCGCCTCGATCGCCCCCGACAGCGGCCCCGGCCGGGTGCTCGCCGCGCGCACCTCGGGCGCGGCGTCCAGCACCGGCCTGATCTCCTCGAACAGCGGCAGCGCCGCCACCCCCGAGACGAATGCGCCGGTCAGCTGGGTGACGGAGGTCAGCAGCATCGTCACCGAGGCGTTGAAGGCGAGGAACTCCGCCGCCGACATCGAATCCCGCGCCGGACCGGCCAGCAGCATGAACATCAGCAGCGTGCACAACGGCAGGTACACCGCGCCGAGCACCGCGTTGAGGTTCTTGACACGCCCGGCCCGCTGCTGGAGCTCACGGCTGCGCGCGAACTGCCCCGCCCAGGCCGCGTACGCGTAGTTCTCGGCCGCCGCGACCCGCAGCTTGGGCAGCCCGCGCAGGGTCTGGAAGGCCTGGTTGTTCAGCTTGTTCGTGAGCTTGACCAGTCGTCGCTGCCAGCGCGCCTGCCACAGCCCGAGCCCCAGGAACACGCCGGCCACGACCACCAGCATGCCGACCGCCGCGAGCGCCATCGGCACGCTGAACCAGAGCAGCAGCCCCAGGTTCACCGTCCCGACGGTCACCGACTGGGCCACCGTCGGACCGACCCCCGCCAGCAGTCTGCGGATCGCGCTGATGCCCATGGCCGCGCTCGCCAGCTCGCCGGTGGAACGCTCGGTGAAGAACTGGGTAGGCAGCCGCAGCAGCCGGTCCCACACGGCCGGCTGGAGCGTCGCCTCGATCCGGCCCTCGAGGCGCAGGATGGTGAGGTTCTGCAACAGCATGAAGGCCGCGGCGACGACGCTGCTCAACATCACCGCGAGACACACCCGCACGATCAGCCCGGTCTGCGCCTTCGGCACGAACTCGCCCAGCACCTTGCCCGTCGCGACCGGCACCAGCGCGCCGATCGCCACCGTCACCAGACCGGCGAGCAGCAGACCGGTCAGGTCCCCGCGCGTGCCCGTCAGACAGAACCGCAGCAGCCCCAGCGGACCGAGCCGGCGCTCCGGCAACGGGCGGTAGAACATCACCGCGCGCGGTTCGAACTCCCCGGCGTTCGCCTTCTCCACCGGCGTCTCACGACCGGTCGCCGGATGCACGGCCACATAGCCGCCGCGCCGCCACAGCAACGCCACCGGAGCACCCGACAGGGACCGGTGCCCGACCAGCGGGCCGACGTCGTCCCGCCACCAGCGCTCGTCCAGCCGCACGGACCTGGTGCGCACGCGCGAGGCGAGCGCGATGCGCTCCACCGGGTCCAGCCGGTCGCTCTCCGTTCCGTTCCGGGTGGGCTCGGCGAGCCGGATCCCGGCGGCGCGGGCGACCAGCCGGCACGCCGCGTACGTGGCGTCGGCGTCGGCGGCCGTGGTGTGCGCCGACCGCCTGCCGATGGCGGCCAGCAGCGTCCGGTCGGCCTGGGCGCGCACCGCCTCGCCCGCCCTGATGCCGGCCGCGGTACGCGTCTCGTGGGTGCGCTCCAGCTGCTCGATCCACCGGTCCAGGGTGGTCAGCAGCCGGTACTGCTGGTCGACCATGCTCCGCCACAGCGCCGGGTCCATCAGCAGATCGGCGGCCGCCTCCTCGCCGTACACCGCCCCGTACTGCACGCTGCCCGGCGGGACCTGCATCCAGAACACGTCGTCGTCCCCCACGCCCGAATGCGCTCGCGTGGGGGGACCCCCGTGCGCCGGGGCGCGTTCCGTTGCCATCGGCGCCTGGAACAGGACGGTCAGGCCGCGGCCCACGCCGAGGGCGAGGGCGTACTCCAGCGGACTCGTCGTCGGCGGCACGTACTGCGGCTGGCCGTACGCGTCGTACGACCATGTCTGCGTGCCCGCGGGCTGGTACAGCTCGCGCAGCCCGATGCGGTGCACCACGCAGTCCCGCAGCGGTCGCGCCACCAGCGTGTGCCGCGGCCCGGCGACCGGCCCGAGCAGCACGGAGCCCGCCTCCAGCCGGCCCAGGTGGTGCCAGTGGCCCTGTTCCCCGGCGTCGACCGCGAACAGGTCCACCGCGCCGGACGCCACCAGCCACAGCACCTGCGGCCCCTCCAGGTCGAGCCGGTTGGGTCCGGCGCGGTCGACGCGCGTGCCCAGCGAGCCGAGCGCCCCCAGGACGAGGTCGCCGTGTTCTTCGTGCACGGCTCTCACCTCACCGCTCCCCGACCAGCGCCGCGTACGCGCCACCGCGCGCCACCAGCTCCTCGTGCCGTCCGCGCTCCACGACCGTGCCGTGCTCCAGGACGACGATCTCGTCGCTGTCCCGCACGGTGCTGAGCCGGTGTGCGATCACCACGCAGGCACAGCCGCGCCGGCGCAGGTTGTCCATGACCACCAGTTCGGTCTCCGCGTCCAGCGCGCTGGTCACCTCGTCCAGCACCAGGATGCTGGGGCGGCGCACCAGGGCCCGCGCGATCTCCAGGCGCTGGCGCTGCCCGCCGGAGAAGTTGCGGCCGTCCTGCTCGACCGGGCTGTGGATGCCGCCCGGCCTGCGCGTCACCACGTCGTACAGTGCGGCGTCCTTGAGCGCGTTCACCACGGCGTCGTCGGGAATCGACGGGTCCCACAGCGCCACGTTGTCGCGCACCGAACCGTCGAACAGGAACACGTCCTGGTCGACGAAGGAGACGGACGACGCCAGCGCACCGCGCGGGATGTCGTCGAGACGCCGCCCGTCGATGCGGATCACGCCGCCCCAGGGCGCGTACAGGCCCGAGATCAGCCGCGACACCGTCGACTTGCCGCTGCCCGAACCGCCCACCAGGGCCACCTGCTGCCCCGGCCCGACGGTCAGGTCGAAGCCGGTGAGCAGCGGCTTGTCGAGCGGGTTGTAGCCGAAGGAGACGTTCTGCAGTTCGACGTGGCCGCGCAGCCGGCGTGTGGAGTCGGCGCCGCCGGGACGGTCGTGGAGCGGGTCCGCCCGGAAGTTCTCCACGTCCTTCAGCCGGGCCACGTCGGCGGCGAAGTCCTGGATGCGGCCCGCGACGCCGTTCAGGCGCGTCAGCGGGGCCGTGAAGCGGACCACCAGCGCCTGGAAGGCGACCAGCAGACCGACCGAGATGTGGCCCTCGACCGCGCGCATACCGCCGATCCACAGGATCAACGCGCTGTTCAGCGTCGCGAGAGTCGGCGCGACCACCCCCAGCCACGCACTCGGCACCCCGAGCCGCTGCTGCTCCTCCAGCGTGGTGGCGTGCTGGCCGGCCCACTTGCGGAAGTAGCCGTCCTCGCCGCCGGTCGCCTTCATCGTCTCGATCAGCTGGAGGCCGGTGTACGCGGTGTTGGTCAGCCGCGCCGTGTCCGCCCGCAGCTTCGCCGTCCGGGTCGCGCGCAGCCGGATCACGACCCGCATCGCGCAGATGTTGAGCAGCGCCACGCCGATACCGACGAAGGTGAGCTGGGGGTCGTACGTGTACAGCAGCACGGCGTACAGGACGACCACGATCGCGTCCACGCCCGCCGCGGCGAGGTCGCGGGCCAGCGTCTCGGCGACGGCGTCGTTGGACTGGAGCCGCTGTACGAGGTCGGCGGGGCTGCGCTGGGAGAAGAAGGTCACCGGCAACCGCAGCAGGTGCCGCAGGAAGCGGGCGCTGGAGAGGGTCGAGGAGATGATGCGGCCGTGCAGCAGGTTGGCCTGCTGCAGCCAGGTGAGCACCACCGTGAGCAGCACGCAGGCCCCCATCGACGCGAACACCACACCGAGCAGTGAGGTCTGGCCCCCGATCAGGTACGTGTCGATGTAGGTGCGGCTGAGCGCGGGCACCGCCGCGCCGACCGCGACCAGCAGCAGGCTCGCCAGCACGGCGGCGGGCAGCGTTCCGGCGGTGCCGCGCAGCCGGGCCGGCATCGCGCCCAGCACACCCGGTTTGCGGCCGCCCCGGCTGAAGCCCTCGCCGGGCTCCATGGTCAGCACGACCCCGGTGAAGGAACTGTCGAAATCCTCCAGCGACACGAAGCGGCGACCCTTGCCGGGGTCGTTGACGAACACCCCGCGCCGCCCGAACCGGCGGCCCATGCCGTCGTAGACGACGTAGTGGTTGAACTCCCAGAAGAGGATGGCCGGTGCCGTCACCCCGGCGAGGGCGGCCAGGTCCATCTGCATGCCCTTGGCGGTCAATCCGTAACCGCGCGCCGCCTTCAGCAGGTTGCCGGCGCGCGACCCGTCGCGGGAGACGCCGCAGGCGATGCGCAGTTCCTCCAGCGGAACGTGGCGGCCGTAGTGGCCCAGCACCATCGCGAGGGAGGCGGCGCCGCACTCCACCGCCTCCATCTGGAGCACGGTCGGCGTACGGACGGTCTTCGCACGGCTCTCGGGGACGCTGCGCCGGGGCGGGGCGGCACGGCGTCTGCCCCGGGTCTCCTGTGCGGTGCTCACGGCAGCAGCCAGTCGACGGGGCGCTGGTCGGCCAGCCGGATCGAGCCCGAGGCCAGGGTCATGGAGGTCAGTTCGAACGGCGGCCCGTCCGCCGACGACCACGCGTAGCCGCTCTTCGTGGACTTCGAGGCGGCCAGCCGCACCGTCACGGCCACCGGCCTGCCGTCCTCGGTGAACTGCTCGCCGAGCCGGCTGTCCCCGAGGAACGCGGCGATCGTCTGCGCCGACTGGGCCGAGCGGTCCACGGACTTCACCTTCCCGTGCAGGACGCCGTACTGCTGCGGCGGCACCGACTGGACGGTCAGGTCGACGGAGGCGTGCGCGGGGATGGCCGCGGCGTTCCCGGCGGGCACGTAGACGGTGGCGTAGAGCGGATCGTCGGCGTGGGCGACCTTCTCCACCGAGGCGACGTTCGCGCCGGTCCGGATGATCTGCCCGACGGTGGCCGCGAGCGCGCTGACCCGGCCGGCGTCGACCGCGCGGACCACGGTCTCGCCCTCGGCGGTGCGGACCTTCAGCACCGGGGCGTCGGCGGCCAGCCGCTGCCCCGGGCGCGCGAGAACCGCGGTGACCTGCCCCGAGACGGGACTCTGCAGGAGGTAACTGCCCTGCCCGTGGGTGAGGATGGCGGGTGCGGCGACCGTGGAGGTCACCGAGCCGCCCACCGCCCAGACGGACGCGGCGGCCATCGCGACCACGGTCACGGACAGCACCAGCCAGCCCTGCGGACGGGCGAAGCGCACCGGAAGATCGAGCTCCTCCGGTGACTGGAGTTTTGCGAGAGCCTGCTGGCGGAACTGCACGTCGGACGTACCCCGGTGATTCCTGGAGAAGCCTGGTGAGAAGAGTCGGAGGGCCGAGCGGAACGGCCGAAAAGCCCCGAAGCCTGGATGGCTCCGGGACTCGGCGGCACAGGGGCGCGATCAGAGACCGGCGACCAGGCCCGTGACCGGGGCGGTGTTCAGGCCGGTGACACCCTCGACGGTGCCGACGGCCGTGTTGACCACGCCGGAGACCGGGGCGATACCGTCCACCAGGCCGGTGACGGTGCCGACGGCGTTCACGCTCAGGCCACCGGAGACGTTGTCGAGGTCGGCGTCGGAGATTTCGACGGTCTCGACCTGGGGGGTGGAGTTCATGATGGAACTTCCCTTCGTATAGCGATTTCACAAGGGGGGAGCGGCCCCCTCTGGGGACAGATGACGGCCGCGGCCGCGGGCGCCGGGCATCCGTCTCAGGAGCCCTCCGCGGCCCCCGCGGTGCGATGGATCAAAGCACGCGGCCGGTCCGGGCTTCCAATCAACCAGCCCTCCCACCAGCGCACTTGCGACGCCCGGGCGCCCAACCGTGCAGGAGCGCGCACGTCTTCGCGGCCACTTCTTCACACGGCGGGCCACATCGGCTCGTGCGGCCCCTTGCCCGTACGGAGGGGATTGGGACACTCCGGCCCCAAAGGCGTACGGGCCGCCCCGGGGTTGTGCAGATACCTCAACGAGGGTGACCGGGTCGAGCATTCGATGTGCAGATTCGCTGAATCGGTCATTCCGCTCCGCGACCCGAACAGCGCGTACCCGGGCGAACGCGGAGGGTGCCGGTCCGGCGTGACCCGGCGGCCCGTCTGAACACCCCGCCCGGCCCGTGCGTACCAACAGCCGTCCAGGCGCCCCCAACAGCTGCCGGACCGGCGGGCACGGACCCCCGGTCCCAGGAGGTCGAGCAGGTTGAGTCACAAGCGAATTCCGAAGCGCAGGGCCGCGATGGCGGCGGGCGGCGTGGTGGCACTCGGCGCGGCCGCCGTCCTGCTGCCGAACGCCAACGCCTCGCAGGACGGCGGATCCTCCGACGACGTCGCGGCGGCACCCAGGACCCTCAAGGCGGCGGACGCGTCGGACCTCGCCTCCCGGCTCGCCGGCCTGCTCGGCGACACCTTCGCCGGCTCGTACTACGACGCCGACGCGCGGCAGCTCGTCGTCAACGTCGTCCCCGGCGACAACGACCAGGTCGTCGTCCAGGCGAAGAAGGCGGGCGCGGACGTCCGCGAGGTCGACAACAGCATGGGCCGGCTCAGGAGCGGCGCCCGGACCCTGAAGTCCGAGGCGAGCATCCCGGGCACTTCGTGGGCGATCGACCCGCGCGCCAACAAGATCCTGGTGACCGCCGACAGCACCGTCACCGGCGACAGGTGGGAGCAGTTGGAGTCCACCGTCGAGGGCCTCGGCTCCGGCATGGCGACCGTCAGGAAGTCCACCGGCACCTTCAAGACCTTCGTGTCGGGCGGCGACGCCGTCTTCGGCGGCGGCGCGCGCTGTTCCCTCGGCTTCAACGTCACCGCGGGCGACGGCTCGCCCGCCTTCCTGACGGCCGGTCACTGCGGGGTCGCGGCCGAGCAGTGGTCCGACGCGCAGGGCGGGCAGCCCATCGCCACCGTCGACCAGGCGGTCTTCCCCGGCGACGGCGACTTCGCGCTCGTCAAGTACGACGACCCGGCGACCGAGGCCCCCAGCGAGGTCGACCTCGGCGACCAGACGCTCCCGATCAGCCAGGCCGCCGAGGCGACGGTCGGGCAGCAGGTCTTCCGCATGGGCAGCACGACCGGACTGGCCGACGGTCAGGTCCTGGGCCTGGACGCCACCGTCAACTACCCCGAGGGCACGGTCACCGGTCTCATACAGACCGACGTCTGTGCCGAGCCGGGCGACAGCGGCGGTTCCCTGTTCACGCGGGACGGCCTCGCGATCGGTCTGACCTCCGGGGGCAGCGGCGACTGCACGGTCGGCGGCGAGACCTTCTTCCAGCCGGTCACCACCGCCCTGGAGGCGGTCGGTGCCACCCTCGGCGGTGACGGGGCCGGGGGCGCGGGCGACCAGGCGGGCGGTGAGCAGGCCGGCGGAGAGAACGCGGGCGCCGGTGCCGCGGGTGACGGCCCCGGGACGGGTGACGCGGGTGACGGTACGGGCGTCGACGGCGGGGACGGGGACGGCTCCGGTATCGGTGGCGGTGACGGTACGGGCTTCGACGGCGGGGACGGCTCGGGGCTGACGGGCTGACGGGCTGACGGGACGGTCCCCCGGGCGCCGGCCGGTCCTGCGACGGGACCGGCCGGCGGCCCGTCGGCGTGAGGTGGCGTGCGGGTGGTGCGGGGTGGCCGGTGTCCGGCCCTCCTGGCATCAGGCCTTCCGCCTTCCGGCCTTCCGCCTTCCGGCCTTCCGGCTTTCCGGTCGTCCGGTCGTCCGGCCTTCCGGTCGTCCGGTCGTCCGGCGGGAGACCGCCACCGGAGGACCGGGCACGCCGACCGGCCCCGCGCACCTGTGCGGGCCGCACCGCACGGGCAGCCCCCTGGTCCGTCCGCTCACCGGTCCGCGTCCACCGTGTACGTAGCGTGTCCGGTCGCTGCTCCACCGGCGGGTGCCCACCCGCACCGCGCGGCGGCCTGGAGCAACGGCCCGTGAAAGTCCGCGTGCCCCTCATCTCCGGTAGCCGGTCCGCAGGGGCTGCGCGGGTGTCCCATAAGCGCTGTAATGGCGACGTGGTCAGAGAGGGCGCTGCGGAACGCGGATCGAGGTCGCTGCGTGCCGAGGGCGCCCTGAAGGCGATCGCGGCCGGACCGGAGCCGGAGGAGCGGCTGCGGCGGGTCCTCGAGCAGGCGCTGGTGTTCGCGGGTGCCTCGCTCGCCGCGCTCTACACGCCCGGCGACGACCGCGAGCTGCTCTGCCTGGTCGGGTCGGCCGGTGTCCCACGCACCCTGTACGGCGTGCGCGACAGCTATCCCGCGGCGGGCGGTTCCCCGGTCGCCGACGCCCACAGGGCCGGTGCGGCGGTGTGGATCGGACCGGAGGAGTTCGCCGGATCGGCCGAGTCGCGGCACGTGCCGTCGAGCGGTTTCTCACTCGCGACGCTGCCCGTGCGCGGGGACGGGGGCGGCTGCCTTCTCGCCCTGACCGAGCGCCCTGACGGCTTCGACGCCGACGACCGCGCCTGCCTCGAACTGATCGCCGAGGCCTTGACCTGCCCCACCCCGGCAGTCGCCGCCGAGGCCGAGGAGCTGCAGCCGGACGCCTTCACCCTGGCCATGGACACCGGCCGCGCTGAGGTCGGCGACGACATCCTGCGCCTGTTCGGCCTCACTCCCGACGAGTTCGACGGCAGGGTCGAGACGCTGCTCGGCCTCACCGTGCCGGAGGACCTGCCCTCGCTGATGTCGGTGACCGAGTCCGACCACCTGTCCATCGGCGACCGCGAGCTGGAGTTCCGGGTGCTCCAGCCCACCGGCCCGCCGAAGTGGCTCCGGCTCAGCGGGCGCCTGCTGCCCGGCGGCGACGGCCGGCCGACCCGTCTGGCCGGCACCGTCGCCGACGCCTCCACCCTGCGTCCGGACGTCACCGACGTGGCCCGGGTCCAGCGGCTCGCCGCCGCGCTGGCCACCGCCGGTACGGTCCAGGACGTCAGCCAGGCCGTGGTCGCCGCCCTGCGCAGGCCGCTGCGCGCCGACCGGATCGCGCTGGCCGAGCTGGAGAACGACCGGCTCGTCGTCACCGTCCTCGATCCGCCCGAACCGGAGTCCTGGCCCGAGTTGTGGCGGCTGGAGTGGCGCACCGAGTGGCCGGACGCGCCGGTACGGGCCATGCCCACCCTCGCCGCCGCGCTGCGCGAGGGACGCGCCCGGATCTGGCCCGCGGGCACCGGTGACCTGGAACCCGCCCTCGCCGACGTCGGCCCCGGCGGCCTGGCCGTGCTGCCGCTGCCCGCCGGTGGTCGCATGGCCGGCGCCTGTCTCATCGGCTGGGACGCCCCGCACGACTTCGGCCCCGACGAACGCGCCCTGCTCACCGCCTCCGCGGGCCTCGCGGGGCAGGCCCTGATGCGGGCCCACGCCTTCGACGCCGAGCACGAACTCGTCGGCATGCTCCAGCGCCAGCTGCTGCCGCGCCGGCTGCCGAAACTGCCCGGCGCGGTCGCCGTCGCCCGTTACCTGCCCAGCACGGCCGGCCTGGAGCTGGGCGGCGACTGGTACGACGTGATCCCGCTGCCCGACCACCACGTGGCCCTGGTCATCGGCGACGTCCAGGGCCACAGCGCCGGGGCGGCCACCCTCATGGGCCAGATGCGCACGGCCCTGCGTGCCTACGCCGTCGAGGGCCACCCGCCCGACGTCGTGGTGTCGCACGCGAACCGGCTGCTGACGGGTATGGAGACCGACCTCTTCGCCACCTGCGTCTACGTCGAGCTCGACATGGAGGAGGGTTCCGCCTGGTGCGTGCGGGCCGGGCATCTGCCCCCGGTGCTGCGCCACCCCGACGGCAGCACGGAGATCGCGGAGGTGGAGGGCGGCCCGCCGCTCGGCGTCGTGACGCAGGCCGACTTCCCGATGAGCCCGCTGCGGCTGCGCCCCGGCACACTGATCGCCCTCACCACGGACGGCCTGGTGGAGTCGCCCGGCGCCGACATCGACGAGGGCATGGACCGGTTCGCGCACGCCCTGGCCGTCTCCGACCCCGCGCACGTCGGGCTCGTCGCCGACGCCCTGCTCGGCAACGCCCGCCGCAACGACGACGTCGCCCTGCTGCTGGTGCGCTACGACGGCATGGCCCTGCGCCCGCTGCGGGAGAGCTGGTCGGTGTGGCGGCTGCCCGAGGCCGTGCGGCACGCCCGCCGTTTCACCCGGCGCACCCTGCGCTCCTGGGGCGTACCGGACGGCGACGTCGACGGCGTCCTGCTGATCGTGTCCGAGCTGGTCACCAACGCCCTGGTGCACACCGACGGTCAGGTACGGCTCGACCTCACCCTGATCGGCGGCCGGCTGCGCGTCGCGGTCGCCGACGCCTCGCCCCGTACGCCCGTCAAGCCGACCAGTATCGGCTGGGAGGCCACGGGCGGACGCGGCATCCTCCTCGTCGAGGCGATGTCGGCAACCTGGGGGACGCTGCCGGTCAGCGGGGGAAAGCAGGTCTGGAGCGAGCTCCCGGTGGGCGGGCCGTAAGAGTCACCGGTCCGGGACCGCCGGGCTCGCCGGGACCGCTGGGCTCGCCGGGACCGCTGGGCTCGCCGGGCGAGCGCCGGGACGCCACCGGGCCGTTCCCCCCGCTCACCGAGGTGCGGACGGCGCGACGCAGGGTACCCGCCCGCCACACCACGAGCGAGCTGAAGAAGCCCAGGAGAATCCAGGAGTACCTCATGACCCAGTACGTCCGCGACATCATGACCGGCGACCCGGTGACCGTGGAGCCGCAGACCTCCGTCACGGCCGTGGCCCGCATCATGCGCGACCGCGACCTCGGAGCCGTCCTGGTCACGGACGGCGACCGGCTGCGCGGCCTGGTCACCGACCGCGACCTGGTGATCCGGTCGGTCGCGGAGGGCGGCGACCAGGAGCAGACCACCGTGGCCGGCGCGTGCAGCGACGACATGGTGACCGTGCGGTCCGACGAGGAGCTGAGCCACGCCGTCGCGCTGATGCGCGAGCACGCCGTACGCCGCGTCCCGGTCGTCGACGACGGCCGCCCGGTCGGCATCGTCTCCCTCGGCGACCTGGCCATGGAACGCGATCCGGAGTCGGCGCTGGGCGACATCAGCGTGGCCCGGCCCAACCCGTAGACGCACGGGCCCGGAGTTTCACGGCGCCCCGCCCGGGGACCCGGTGGGGCGACCGCACCCGGACGCGGAGACAGAAGGAAGATGATGCCTCGTGACCACGGACACCAGCGGGAAACCCGCTGTCCGTCGGCTGGAGACGGGATGGTCGAAGGCCCGCCGCCTGCGGAGCAGGGGCCTGATGCGCACCTGCGTACCCGCTGTAGAGGACGGCAGCGCCGCCCGCGCACCGCAACCGGGGCAGGAGTCGAACATCGTCCGGGGCGAGGACTGAGCGAGCCCCGAGAGTGGTGACGCCGCCCAGCGCGCCGGCCTCTGTGCCGGCGCGGCGCGCTTTCCGGACCGGCCGCGGACGGGGACGCCGGTAGCGGCACAGGCGTCCCGCTCCGCCCCGACCGCAGCAAGGCACTGAAACCGTTCATGAACATCCTGGTCACAAGGCCCGCGAGGAGCTGGGCCATGCCCCGCGCCGCGACTTCGCGGCCGGACTGGCCGGGACCGTCGCCCGGTACCGGGACAACCGGACCTGGTGGGAGCCGCTCAAGCCGCGCACCGACGCGGGGTGAGGAGCGTCGGGCCCGTCAGCAGTGCGTCTTGGCCAGCAGCCCCAGGATCTCCTGCGTCGTGCCCGTCTCCCCGAGGCGCGGGAAGATCCGCTCGACGCTGCCCCGGTGCGCCTCGGCGTCCATGTCGCTCATGGCGTCGGTGGCGAGCGTGACGTGGTAACCGTGCTCGTGGGCGGCCCGGGCGGTGGACTCCACGCCGATGCTGGTGGCGATCCCGCAGAGCACGATCTGGGTGACGCCGCGGCGGCGCAGCCGGACGTCGAGGCCGGTGCCGTGGAAGGCGCCCCAGTTGCGCTTGGTGACGGTGATGTCGCCGGGGCGACCGGCCAGTTCGCCGACGACGACGTCCCAGCCCTCGGGCCGCGGACCGCCGGCGCCGCCGGCCTCCGTACGACCGGGTACGGCGTCCGCCCCGTCGGGGGCGAAGGAGACCCGGACCAATACCACGGGCAGGTCGCGGGCCCGGAAGGCCTCGGCCAGTTCGGCGCTCCGGGCGACGACCTCGGCGCCGCTGTACGGCTCGGTGGGCGCGGCGACGATGCCGGCCTGGAGGTCGATCACGACGAGGGCGGTGCGGGGGTCGAGGGCGGTGACGGCCATGAGGTGGTGCCTTTCAGACGGTTGGGGAATCGCCGGGGTCCGGCCCGGTCAGCCGGTCCAGCAGGGCGAGCGCTTCGAGGACCGTGTCCCGTTCCTCGTCGGTGCACCGGTTCTGGAGGGCGCGTGCCAGCCACTCCTGGCGGACCCGCCGGTCACCCTCGATTCGTGCCCGGCCCGCCTCGGTGAGCGCCACGAGCTGCCGGCGGCCGTCCGCGGGGTCGGGGCTGCGCCGGATCAGCCCACGCTGGTCGAGGGCGACGAGTGTGGCCGCCATCGACTGCGGGCGGACGCCCTCGGCGGACGCCAGCGCGCTGGCGGTCGCGGCGCCGTGCTTGCCGACCAGGGTCAGGGCCGAGACCTGGGACGGGGTGAGGTCCCCGTCCCGGGCGACCTGCCGGATGCGCCGCCGCAGCCGGCCGAACACCACATGCAGCTCGCGCGCGGCACGAGCGGCCGAGTCGGAGATGTCCACCGCGGAACCGGGAGCGGTGGGGCCGGGAGCGGATGAGCCGGGCCGGGAAGCGTGCGCGTCCATCACACCACCGTAAATTCGACAGGTAAGACTGTCCAGTGAGACTGAACAGTTTTGCCTGCTGATTGCGCGAGCACCGGTGCGTGCCCGCCACTAGGCTGGATCCGTGCGCCTGTTGATCATGTCCGACACCCACCTGCCGAAGCGGGCCAGGGAACTGCCCGCGCCGCTGCTGGCGGAGATTCCGGACGCGGACGTCGTCCTGCACGCGGGGGACTGGGTCGACACGGACACCCTGGACCTGCTGGAGAGCCGCAGCCGCAGACTCGTCGGGGTGTACGGCAACAACGACGGACCCGGACTGCGCGCCCGGCTGCCCGAGGTGGCGTACGCGGAACTCGGTGGCCTGCGCTTCGGCGTGGTTCACGAGACGGGCGCCGCACAGGGTCGTGAGGGGCGCTGCGCCGCCCGCTTCCCCGACCTCGACGTCCTCGTCTTCGGGCACAGCCACATCCCGTGGGACACCACCGCCGCCACCGGCCTGCGGCTGCTCAACCCGGGGTCGCCCACGGACCGGCGCCGTCAGCCGTACCGCACGTACATGACCGTCACGGTCACCGACGGCCGGCTCGGGGACGTCGCACTGCACCGGCTGCCGCCGCGGTGAGGAGAGGCGGGAAGGCGGCGAGAGCGGGAAGGCGGCGGGAGGCGGGAAGAGAGGCGGGCAGCGCCCGTGAGGACGCCGCCCGCCGCGGACCGGGCCGCTCCGTGTCGCAGCAAGCGGTCCGGGCGCTTCTTCTGGAGTGCGCTGTCCCGGACCCCTTCCGGGGGAGTGGTGCCGAGGACACGCATGCCTCGTCCGTTACCGGCCGACCACCCAATCCGGGCGGCCCACACGCGCGCGGGGGCGACGTGCGGGGCACCGGCCGACCGGTGCCTCAGCCCGCCGACGGCCCCGTCCAGTCCGCCGCCACCCGGCCGACGCGGACCCGCTGCGGGTGGTCGCCGACGGGGACGGACACCGACTTCTCGCCGGTGGCGAAGTCGATGGCCGTGACCCGGTCGGCGCCGCTCTCGGAGACCACGCAGTGCGTGCCGTCGCCGCTGACCGTGGCCCAGTACGGCTTGGCGGCGGCCACGAGCGGGCCCTCCCGCAGTGTGCCGAGGTCGACGACCGTCGCGTAGTCGTCCATCGTGCCCGCGACGCACAGCTTGGTGCCGTCCGGGCTCATGGAGAGGCCGTGGTGCCGCGAGTCGTTGACCCAGGTGGTGCGGTCCCCGCTCGTGGCGGGGTTCTTCGGCAGGGTCTTCGTCCGGGTGATCCGGTCGGTGGCGACGTCGTACTCGAGGAAGCCGTTGAAGAACGAGACCTGGAAGTACAGCTTGGACTCGTCGGGCGAGAAGACGGCGGGCCGCACCGCGTCCGAGTGGTCACCGAGACCGATGGCGTCGAGCCGCTCGCGCATGTCGATCACCCGGACCCGCTCGTACGTCGTCGCGTCCACGACCGTGATGCGCCGGTCGCCCTTGGTCCAGTCCAGCCAGGGGGCGTCGAGCGCGGTGTTCACCTCGCCGATGGACATGTTCCAGATGTGCTTGCCGTCGCCGGAGAAGATGTTCTCGTGCGGCTTGTCGCCCGTGCCGAAGGAGCCGAGCTGCTCACCCGTCCCGGTGTCCAGGACGTGCACGGTGTTGGAGGTCGACGCCGAGACCGCGACCCGGGTGCCGTCGGGGGAGACCGCCATGTGGTCGGAGCGGTAGCCCGACACGGGGAAGCGCCAGTTGATGTCGCCGGTGGCGAGGTCGACGGACACCACGTCGGCGAAACTCGGCCGGGAGACGACCACCGAGGCGCCGTCCGGCGTCGAGTACATGTCGTCCACGAGCTGGTCGTGCCCCTCGCCGACGCCGTTGCGGATGGCCTGGAAGTAGATCCACTTGATCGGGTCGGCGTTGATCTCCGCCATCCGCTCCGCCTTGTCCGGGACGACATCGATCCGGCCGATGCCCGCGAAGTCGCCGGTGGACCGGATGACGTCCGCGGTCCCGTCCCAGTTGTTGCCGACGAACATCACCTCGCGCAGGTCGGCGGAGGTCTGCGGGGCGGCCGCGGCGGTGGTGGCGGGGGCGGCGACGGTGAGGGCGAGGGCGGTGACGACGGCGCCGAGGTGCCTGGTCGTGAAGGCGGGCATGCTGCTCTCCTCCGGCAGTGGGCGTGGTGGGGGCGATGGGGCACGCGTTCTGAGCACAGCCGCTTTCAGAGCGAACTTACTGCAAAGTAAGGACAGGGCGCCTTCTCCACAAGGCCGCGGACACGACAAAATCGGCCGTGGGGCGAGGAGTCGGCGGCCGAAAGGGGCAGCGGTGGCGGGACGGCTCAGGGCGCCGACGGGCCGCTACGGCGGCAAGACGGCCGAGCGGCGCCAGGCCGAGCGGCGCCGGCGCTTGCTCGACGCCGCCCTCCGGCTGTTCGGCGACACCCCCGGTTACCGCGCCACGACCGTGGCGGCCCTCAGCGACGCCGCCGGACTGTCCACCCGCCAGTTCTACGAGGAGTTCCGGACCCTGGAGGACGTGCTCGCCGCGCTCCACCTCCAGGTCAACGGCTGGGCGGAAGAGGCGGTGCGCACCGCGGCCGCCGACACCCGCGGCCTGCCGCTGCCCGGCCGGTAGTGGCCCGGTCGGCGGTCCGGCCGCGGCGTCCGCCCGGCCCGGGGCCCGCCGTCGTCGCCGTGACCGCCCCTACTCGTCCCAGGCCTGGACCATGGTCTGCTCGACGATCTCACCGTCCCGCAGTGACAGCATCGACTCGGCGAGGACCCGCACACCGTCCGGATAGGTGCACGCCTCGACGAACGCCGCCTGGTCGCCCTGGACGACGCAGCGTTCCAGCCGGTGGGTCATGTCGCGGCCGTAGACGTCGTCGAGCATCTCGGCGATCTCGTCCCGGCCGTGCAGGACCTTGGGGCGGCTGGGCTGGTCGTGCCGGTCGACGACGCGTACCTCCGCGTCCCGCGCGTACAGCGACAACAGGGCTGCCGCCGTCTCTCCCTCGATGCCCCGGCGCAGTGCTTCGGTGTCGAAGCCGGGGCCTGCCGTGGTGCCCATGACGACCTCCTCGGAAGGCCGTGGCCCGAAGGGGGACGGGCCGCCGCGGCCCTCTCCTTCGAGCTTCCTCCGTCCCGGCGTCCACGGCAACGGCGACCGCGACACTGGTCCTCACGGGTGAGCGGCGCCGTCGGCCCGTGTCCGGTTGCGCCCCGCCCGCGTTGCTCAGCACATGATCTCCACACGACGTATCGTCGCCGTCGTCGGGCTCGCCGCCGGCGTCACCGGCCTCGCAGCCCCGATGGCGAGCGCGGCCGACGGGTCGGCCCTGGGCTCGCAGAAGCTCAGTGTGACGAACACCCTCGACTCGCTCGCGGCCAGTGACATGCCCGCCGAGGACCGGGCCCGGATGCCACTCCCGTCCCAGCAGCTGAACCGGCTGAACGACCTCGAGCAGCTCCAGCAGGTCACCGGTCTCGTCTCGCCCCTCTTCGGCGCCGTACCCGCCCTGGGCTGACGCCGGCGTCAGCTCCCGCCCGCCAGGAACTGGGTGGCCGCCAGCTCCGCGTACAGCGGATCGGCGGTCACCAGCTCCCGGTGCGTGCCGACCGCGCGCACGCGCCCCGCGTCCATCACCACGATCCGGTCGGCCGTCGTCACCGTGGACAGCCGGTGGGCGACGACCAGCACCGTGGTCGACCGGGCCACCTCGGCCACGGTGTCGCGCAGCGCCGCCTCGTTCACCGCGTCCAGCTGCGAGGTGGCCTCGTCGAGCAGCAGCAGCCGGGGACCGCGCAGCAGCGCGCGGGCGATGGCGACCCGCTGTCGCTCGCCGCCGGACAGCTTGGTGCCGCGATGCCCGACGAGCGTGTCCAGCCCGTTGGGCAACCGGCCGACCAGACCGTCGAGGCGGGTCGTCTTCAGCACGGTGGCGAGCGTGCCCTCGTCCGCCTCCGGATTGCCCAGCAGCAGGTTGTCCCGCAGCGAGCCGGACAGCACCGGGGCGTCCTGTTCCACATAGCCGATCGCGGCGCGCAGCGAGGCCAGTTCCCAGTCCGCGAGGCTCCGTCCGTCCAGCGTGATCTCCCCGGAGCCCGGGTCGTAGAACCGCTCGACGAGGGAGAAGACGGTGGTCTTGCCCGCGCCGGACGGGCCGACGAACGCCGTCATCCCCCGGGCGGGTACCTCGAAGCTCACCCCGTGGTGGACGTACGGCAGATCGTCGGCGTAGCGGAAGCGGACGTCGTGGAAGGCGACGGACGCCGGTGGTGCGCCGGACGGGGGCAGCGGAACCGGCCGGGCCCGCGGCTCCGCCGGCAGGCCCAGCGCGTCCTGGATCCGGGCGAGCGCGGCCCGACCCGTCTGATACTGCGTGATCGCGCCGACGACCTGCTGGATCGGGGACATCAGATAGAAGACGAACAGCAGGAACGCCACCAGCGTGCCCACGTCGATCGCCCCCGTCGCCACCCGCGCCCCGCCCACCGCGAGCACCGTGATGAAGGCGATCTGCATCGCGAGCCCGGCCGTGTTGCCCGCGGCGGCCGACCACTTGGCGGCACGCACGCTCTGCCGCCAGGACTCCTCGGCGGCCTCGTGCAGCGCCCGCTCCTCCCGGGGCTCGGCGCCCGACGCCTTCACCGTGCGCAGCGCGCCGAGGGTCCGCTCCAGCGCGGCACCCATCACGCCCACCGCGTCCTGCGCCTGCCGGCTCGCGCGGTTGATGCGCGGCACGATCAGACCCAGGACCGTGCCCGCGCCCAGTACCACCGCCAGCGTCACCCCGAGAAGCACCGGGTCGACCACGCCCGTCATCACCAGCGTCGCCACCAGCGTGAGCCCGCCGGTGCCGAGGCCGATGAGCGAGTCGGTGGTGACCTCGCGCAGCAGGGTCGTGTCGGAGGTGATCCGGGCCATCAGGTCGCCGGGCTCGGTGCGGTCCACCGCGCTGATGCGCAGGCGCAGCAGATACGACGACAGCGCGCGCCGCGCCCCGAGGACCACCGACTCCGCGGTGCGCCGCAGCACGTACGAACCCAGGGCGCCGAGCGCCGTGTTGGCGACCACGAGCCCCGACATGGCCAGCAGGGCACGGGTGATGGCCCGGTCGTGCGCCAGGTCGTCGATCAGTTCCCGCGCCACCAGCGGCAGCAGCAGCCCCGTCGCGCCGTTGACCAGGGAGAGCAGGGCGCCCGCGAACAGGGCGGCGCGGTGCGGCCGCACGTATGACAGGAGCAGCCGCCAGGCGGGCTGCGCGGTCTCCGGCTCTGCGGGGGTCACGTCGCTCCTTCGGCACACGGGCGGGGCACTCAGGCTACGTCGGGGCCCGGGCGGCCCGGCCCGCCGGTGTGCGGACGGCCACCGGCACCCCGTGAACCGCCCTGTCACCTGCCCCTTCCCGATCGCTTGCGCGTAGGGTCGGGGAGAACGCTGAACGGCCGAGGAAGGGGTCAGGACCATGGCGCAGGAAGTACGCGGCGTGATCGCGCCGGGCAAGGACGAACCGGTGCGGATCGAGACGATCGTCGTGCCGGACCCCGGCCCGGGCGAGGCCGTGGTCGGTATTCAGGCCTGCGGAGTGTGCCACACCGACCTGCACTACAAGCAGGGCGGCATCAGCGACGACTTCCCCTTCCTGCTCGGCCACGAGGCCGCCGGCGTGGTCGAGTCGGTCGGCGCCGGTGTCACCGACGTCGCCCCCGGTGACTTCGTGATCCTCAACTGGCGCGCCGTGTGCGGCAAGTGCCGGGCCTGTCAGCGCGGGCGGCCCTGGTACTGCTTCGACACCCACAACGCCGAGCAGAGGATGACCCTCGCCTCGACCGGCCAGGAGCTCTCCCCGGCCCTAGGTATCGGCGCCTTCGCCGAGAAGACCCTGGTCGCCGCCGGACAGTGCACCAAGGTGGACCCGGCCGTCTCCGCCGAGGTGGCCGGCCTGCTGGGCTGCGGGGTGATGGCCGGCATCGGCGCCGCCATCAACACCGGCGACGTCGGCCGCGGCGACACCGTCGCCGTCATCGGCTGCGGCGGCGTCGGCGACGCGGCGATCGCCGGGTCCCACCTGGCGGGCGCGTCGAAGGTCATCGCCGTGGACATCGACGACCGCAAGCTGGAGACAGCCCGCTCCATGGGCGCCACCCACACCGTCAACTCCCGCCAGAGCGACCCCGTCGAGGCGATCCGCGAACTGACCGGCGGCTTCGGCGCCGACGTCGTCATCGAGGCCGTCGGCCGCCCCGAGACGTACCGGCAGGCCTTCTACGCCCGCGACCTGGCCGGCACCGTCGTCCTCGTCGGCGTTCCGACGCCCGAGATGAAGCTGGAGCTGCCGCTCCTGGACGTCTTCGGCCGCGGCGGTTCGCTGAAATCGTCCTGGTACGGCGACTGCCTGCCCTCCCGCGACTTCCCGGTGCTCATCGACCTCCACCTCCAGGGCCGCCTGGACCTCGGCAAGTTCGTCACCGAGACCATCCGGCTGGACGAGGTCGAGCAGGCCTTCGAGCGGATGCACGCCGGTGACGTGCTGCGTTCGGTGGTGGTGCTGTGATGGCCCCCCGCATCGAACGCGTCGTCACCTCGGGACAGTTCAGCCTCGACGGCGGCACCTGGGACGTCGACAACAACGTCTGGCTCGTCGGCGACGACCACGAGGTGGTCGTCATCGACGCCGCCCACGACGCCGACGCGATCGCCGACGCCGTCGGGGACCGTAGGCTGACCGCCATCGTGTGCACCCACGCCCACAACGACCATGTCAACGCCGCGCCCGCGCTCGCCGAGCGCACCGGCGCCACCATCTGGCTGCACCGCGACGACCTGCCCCTGTGGCAGCAGACCCACCCCGACCGTGACCCCGACGCCTGGCTGACCGACGGCCTCGTCGTCGAGGCCGCCGGCGCCGACCTGACCGTCCTGCACACCCCGGGCCACGCTCCCGGCGCGGTCTGCCTCCACGACCCGGGCCTCGGCACCGTCTTCACCGGCGACACCCTCTTCCGGGGCGGACCCGGCGCCACCGGCCGCTCCTACTCCCACTTCCCGACCATCATCGGCTCGATCCGCGAGAAGCTGCTGGTCCTCCCGCCGGAGACGGAGGTCCGCACCGGGCACGGCGACCCCACGACCATCGGCGCCGAGGCCCCGCACCTGGAGGAGTGGATCAAGCGCGGGCACTGACCGGGACGGTCACCCGCAAGATCGCTCCAGACACGCGGTAAAGGTGACAGAAGATGTCCGGCTTCCCGGGCAGTCTCGAACACGACATCGCTCGTGCGGGACGTGACGGAGAGGAACGGGAGCCGGACATGACAGGGTCATCGAGGGGTTCGCTGGCAGGCAGGGTCGCACTGGTCGCCGGGGCGACCCGCGGCGCCGGACGGGGCATCGCCGTCGAACTGGGCGCGGCCGGCGCCACCGTCTACGTCACCGGCCGCAGCACCCGCGCCCGGCGCTCGGAGTACGACCGCCCCGAGACCATCGAGGACACCGCCGACCTGGTCACCGAGGCGGGCGGCCACGGCATCGCGGTACCCGCCGACCACCTCGATCCGACGCAGGTCGCCACCCTCGTCGACCGCATCGCCCGCGAACAGGCCCGCCTCGACGTTCTGGTCAACGACATCTGGGGCGGGGAGAACCTCTTCGAGTGGGACTGCCCCGTCTGGGAGCACGACCTCGACAAGGGCCTCAGGCTCCTGCGGCTCGCCGTCGAGACCCACGCCATCACCAGCCACCACGCCCTGCCCCTGCTGCTGCGCCGTCCCGGCGGGCTGGTCGTCGAGGTCACCGACGGCACCGACGACTACAACCGCGTCCACTACCGCAACTCCTTCTTCTACGACCTCGCCAAGACGTCCGTCCTGCGCATGGCCTTCTCCCTCGGGCACGAGGCCGGGCCGCGCGGCGCCACGGCGCTCGCGCTGACCCCCGGCTGGCTGCGCTCGGAGATCATGCTCGACCACTTCGGCGTACGCGAGGAGAACTGGCGCGACGCTCTGGACCGCGTCCCGCACTTCGCCATCTCCGAGACGCCCCGCTACGTCGGGCGCGCGGTCGCCGCCCTCGCCGCCGACCCGGGCGTGAAGCGCTTCAACGGGCGGTCCCTCTCCAGCGGCGGCCTCGCCCGGGAGTACGGCTTCACCGACGTCGACGGCAGCCGCCCGGACGCCTGGCGCTATCTCGTCGAGGTGCAGGACGCGGACAAGCCCGCCGACGTCACCGGCTACCGCTGACGGGCGGCAGGGGCCACCGGGCACCGTGACCCGGCGGCGGGGCCAAGTCCTCCCGTACGGCCGTGCCGTACCCCTCGCGCACGGCGCGCTGCCGTTCCAGCAGCACCCGCCGGGCCCCGGGGCCGCGCGTCTCCTCGCGCAGGAAGCGCTCCGCCCCCATTACGGCCACCACCCGGACCCGCGCCCTCTCCACCACGTCCTTGCCGCCCAGCGGAAGCGGCGCCTCGCCGGCCGGGTCCCGGGCGAGGGGCGCCTCGGCGCGGGCCGGTGCGGCCTCCCGGGGAGCCGGCGGACGCGGGTCGTCGCCGAGGAAGGGCGGCGACCGGGTACGTCGGCGTGCCGGAGGTCTTCGGCGTCCGCGCGTGGTGGGCGTACACCGCGAGCCCGCGCTCCTCCCGGCGGGCCGCCGTCTCACGGCGGAACCCGGCCCGGTCGCTGCGGACCACGGCGAGATGGGGCCCGAGCGCACCGGGACAACCCCTGTGTGCGCGGGGAGTTGCTGCACAACGCGGATATGGCCGCACGGGTGCCCGCCCGCGGGATCGTCGCGCCAGTACGGTCGGACCCATGACGGACACCAGGCGTTTCACGGACCACGGAGTACTCGTGACGGGCGCGGCCCGGGGCATCGGCGCGGCCGGCGCGCGCCGGCTCGCCACGGAGGGGGCCCGGGTACTGCTCACCGACGTGGACCTCGCCGCGGCTCGGCGGACGGCGGGGGAACTGGCGGAACAGGGGCTCGCCGTCGAGGCGTTCGCCTGCGACGTGAGCGACCGCTCGTCCGTCGAGGCGGCCGTGGCCCACGCCGTGGACACCTTCGGCGCCCTGGACGTGCTGGTCAACAACGCCTACGCCTGCGCCCCCGACGCCCCGCTCTTCGAGGACGAGCCGGACGAGGTCTGGGCCCGCGACCTCGACGTCACACTCACCGGCGCCTACCGCTGCTGCCGGGCCGCGCTGCCCCACCTCGCCGCCTCGGGGCGCGGCGCGATCGTGAGCATCGGCTCGGTCAACGGCGTCCAGGACTTCGGCAACCACGCCTACAGCGCGGCCAAGGCGGGCCTCGCCTCGCTGACCCGCACACTGGCCGGACATGCGGCGCCACGCGGTGTCCGGGTCAACCTCGTGACGCCGGGCACGGTGCGCACCACGGCCTGGGAGGGCCGGGACGAGGAACTGGCATCGGTACGGGGGCTGTACCCGCTGGGGCGGGTCGGTGAGCCCGAGGACGTCGCGGCGGCCGTCGCCTTCCTGGCCTCGCGCGACGCCTCCTGGATCACGGGGACGACGCTGGTGGTCGACGGTGGCCTGACCGCGGTCAACACCGGTTTCCGGCAGGCTCTGAAGGAGGCGGACGGCGCGGACTGAGGGATCGGCGGGGCGTGGCGGGCCGTCCGGTGGCGTTTGTCACCGTTTCGTCGCGGCGTGGGGCGGCGTGCAACCAAAGCCGCGGGGCGGCGGTCTAGCAGGCGGGGATCGCACCAGGGCGACCTTCCGCTCAGCGCACCGCCTCGACGCGAAAGGCATGACCGGCCATGGGGGACATACGCAGACGGGGAGCCGTCGCACTCGGGGTCACCGCACTGGTGGCACCGCTCACACTCGCGCTCACGGCGGCACCCGCGCAGGCCGCGAGCTGCACCGCGAAGGCGGGTCCGTACCAGAAGAAGGTGGAGAAGTTCCTCGGCCGCAAGGCCGACGGCAAGCAGTCCACCGCCGACTGCAAGGCCATCCGCGCCTTCCAGACCAAGCACGGCATCACGCCCGACGCGGGCTACGCGGGCCCCATCACCTGGGGGGTGATGGACCTGATGACGAAGCAGAAGGCCGTCGGGAAGAAGCCGAACAAGTCCGGCAAATGCCCGACGAACAAGGGCCGTATCGCCTGTGTGAACCTCAGTCTCCAGCTGAGCTGGATCCAGGACGGCAAGAGGCTGGTGTACGGCCCGGTGCCGGTCCGCACCGGGCGCAACGGGTACGAGACGCGCACCGGCCTGAAGAAGGTCTACTGGCGCAACATCGACCACGTCTCGACCATCTACCACGTGCCGATGCCCTACAGCCAGTTCTTCGACGGCGGCCAGGCCTTCCACTCCGTCGGCGTCAGCGTGTGGAGCCCGCCGGGCTCGCACGGCTGCGTCAACATGAAGAAGACCGACGCCAAGAAGTACTGGTCGCTGCTGAAGAAGGGCGACGACGTCTACGTGTACGGCCGCAAGCCGGGCACCTGACCCACCGGGGCGCCGGGCTCGCGCGAGAACGCCGCGGCTCCGGCGCCTCCCCGGGGTCCGGGATCCCGGGCCGGACCCCCGGCCTGCCGGGCGGCCTCGTGCGCGACCTGCGGCGGCGGGGCGTCGGGGGCATGGCGGGCTTGGGCTCCAGCGGCTCGCTGATGTCCTCCGTCCCGGTCGTGCATCCCGGTCCCGTCCTGCCGCAGCGCCACCGTGGCCGGCTGCTGCCCGTCCGCCTCCGTGCCGAAGGGACCGGAGGCGGGACTCCCGGATGTGCGAGGGCGGCCGACCCGGCGGAACGCGTTCGTACGGAGCGGCCCGCCGCCTTGGTGGCACCCGCGAGCTGGTTCGGGGCCCGCCGGCCCGCCGGATCGGCGACTTCGTGAGACACCGCGGAAGATCCCGCCGCGGGGAGGGGCGGGCCGTGTGCGGCGGGACACATTCGCGGGAAAGAACTCGCCGCCAGGTCTTGACAGATGAGGGAATCGACGTGATCAGCGACACGGTCCGATATGTCTGCTTGGCTCGTGATTACTCATATCGTCTTCACGCCGGGCGCCGTATGCTTCACAGTATGTCCACCACTGTTGAACCCTCCTCCGAGCGATCGGCTGCCGAGGTCAACGAGGAGATCCGGGCCCTGTGGCTCCGGTCGGGCGGGACACTGAGCGTCGAGCAGCGCGCGGAGTACCAGCGGCTCGTCCTGGAGTGGGCCAGCGCGGCCCCCGAGTCCGCGAACGCCGCCTGACCGACGTCCTGGTCTCCTCGGCGTCCCGGCCCGCCGCCGTCATCCACGGGCCGGCTCCTCGCACCGGCCCCGGTCAGCCCCACGTCGCCGAGTAGTGTCGCCGATAGGCCTTGCGGTCCTGCTCCGCCCGCATCCACCGCGTGGCCACGAGCGCCACCAGGCTGCCCGCCACGACCAGCAGACCCGGACCGATGTTCCGGCGATCCGTGAGACGGGCGAGCAGAGTCGAACCGTCGGCCCCGGTCACGGGCGCCGGCGCCCCCGGAGCCGCGGCGCCCGGGGCGGCCCCACCGGACGCCGGCGACGACGGCGCGGCCCCCTGCGCGGCGCCCTCCCGTCCGGCGCCCTGCCCGGAGACGATGAGCCGGACCCCGAGCGACTCCATGGCCTCGGTCAGCGGCTGGAAAAACGTCGTTCCGCCCTTGTCGCAGTCGCCGCTGCCGCCCGACGTCACGCCGAGCGCGATGCCCTCCGAGAACATCGGCCCACCGCTGTCCCCGGGCTCGGCGCACACGTCGGTCTCGATGAGGCCGGTGACCGTGCCCTCCGGGTAGTTGACCGTCGCGTCCAGGGCCGTCACCCGCCCGTCGCGCAGCCCGCTGGTGCTCCCGCTGCGGAACACCCGCTGCCCGACCGCCGGTTCACCCGCCCCCGTGATCCGCACCCCCTTGCCGGCGCCGACCGCCACGACGTCGGCGCCGTCGCCCGCCTTGCCGCCTGCGTACCGCACCAGGGAGAAGTCGTCCCCGGGGAAGCTCCCCGCCACGGTCTTGCCGACCTGCCGCTCACCCTGGCCGTCACCGAACCAGACGGAGCCCGTCGGCCCGCAGTGACCGGCGGTCAGGATGAAGTCGCTCGTGCCGTCGGTCACGTTGAAGCCCGCCGAGCAGCGGCCCGCCGTGGACAGGATCGGCTCCGCCCCGTTCAGGCGGGTGGTGAACTCGCCCTCGGCGCGCTCCATCCGGACGAACCCGCCGATGCGCTCCGCCACGCCCGTCAGACGGGACCAGTCGGACCCGGAGACCGTGCGGTCGCCGCGCACCACCACCCGGTTCGACCGGTAGTCGAGCGCCCATGCCGTACCGGGCACGCGGGGGGCCGAACGCAGCGTCGAGGCCGCCGACCTCAGCTCGGACATGCTGTGCCGCACCGTCTTCACCTCGGCACCGGCCCGCCGCACCGCCTCGGCCGCCCTCTCGTCGGTGACCGCCACGACCGGCCGCCCGTCGGGGCCGACCCAGTGTCCCGCCGTACGGTCGGTGCCCAGCCGGGCCACGAGGTCGGCGCCGGCACCGGACGAGGTCCGCGCGAGGGTGTGCGGCGCGGCGGACGGGCCGGGAGGCTCGCTCGCCACGGCCCGGGTGACCATCGTCACCCCGAGCAGGAGCCCGCCGACGGCCGCCAGCCGTGCCACTCGCCGGACGATGCGTCGTCGTGCGTGTCTCATGAGTGCGCTCCCGAACCCGACCACGCGGCGTCGCCGCCGCGGGGGCCTCCGGACGTCGGGCGCCCTCCTCCCATACGGCGGCGGGCACGGTGGTGTTCACCGGTGGGGCGCCGTGTTCCCCCGCCGCACCGCGGCGTCCTATCTTGGGCCCATGACCAGCATCCTGCGGGACCGGTCCGGTGAACCGAACCCCCTGAGGGCGCTCACCCTGGACCAGCTGCGCCGCCGTACGAGCATGAAGTGGCGCACCCACCCACCGGACGTGCTGCCGCTGTGGGTGGCCGAGATGGACGTGCCGCTCGCCGGGCCGGTCGTGCGTGCCGTCACCGGGGCCATGGAACTCGGCGACACCGGCTACCCCGTCGGCACCGCCTACGCCGAGGCCCTCGCCGCCTTCGCCGGCAAGAGGTGGGGCTGGGACGGCCCGGCCGTGGAACGCACGGCGATCGTGCCCGACGTGATGCTGGGCGTCGTCGAGATGCTCAAGCTGGTCACGGGACCCGGCGACCCGGTGATCGTCAACCCGCCGGTGTACCCGCCGTTCTACCAGTTCGTGACCCACCTGGACCGGCGCGTCGTCGAGGCGCCGCTCGGCCCCGGCCTGCGCATCGACCCCGGCGCCCTGGAGGAGGCGTTCCGGCGGGCCGTCACCGGTGGCGGCCGGGCGGCCTTCCTGCTGTGCAGCCCGCACAATCCGACCGGTACGGTGCACACCGCCGACGAACTGGCGGCCGTCGCCGCCCTCGCCGAGCGGTACGGCGTCCGGGTCGTCGCCGACGAGATCCACGCGCCGGTCGTCACCGGCGACACGCGGTTCGTGCCCTACCTGGGCGTGCCCGGCGCCGAGCGCGGCCTCACGCTGATGTCGGCGTCCAAGGGCTGGAACCTGGCCGGTCTCAAGGCGGCTCTGGCCGTCGCGGGTCCCGGCGCCGCCGACGACCTGGCCCGGATGCCCGAGGAGGTCGGCCACGGGCCGAGCCACGTCGGCGTTCTCGCCCACACGGCCGCCCTGCGCGACGGCACCGCCTGGCTGGACGCGGTGCTCGCCGGACTCGACGAGAACCGGCGGCTGCTCACCGACCTGCTCGCCGAGCGGCTGCCCGGGGTCGTCCACCGCACCGGGGAGGCCACGTGCCTCGCGTGGCTCGACTGCCGGGCCCTCGGCCTCGGTGACGACCCGGCGGACGTCTTCCTCGAGCGGGGCCGGGTGGCCCTCAGCTCCGGCATCCCCTTCGGCAGCGGCGGGGCGGGACACGTGCGGCTCAACCTGGCGACCTCGCCGGAGGTGCTCACGGAGGCGGTGCGGAGGATGTCGGCAGCCCTGGAGTGAGGCGCGGGCGCGGTGCGGCCCCGCGCGTCCGGGCGCCTAGACTTGCGGACCATGGACGACGACGCGTCACTGGCCCGACTCGGTGCCGGCAAGTACCTGCTGGTCACCACCTACCGGAAGAACGGCACCCCGGTCGCCACCCCGGTGTGGGTCGTACGCGACGGGGACGCCCTCGGCGTCTGGACGGTCGCCGGCTCCTGGAAGGTCAAGCGCGTCCGCAACCGCGCCGACGTCCTGGTGGGCCCCTGCGACGTGCGCGGCAGACCGACCGGCGAACAGGTCCCGGGAACGGCGGAGATCTGCGACCCGGCCACCACGGCCCGCTACCGGCGGCTGCTCGCCCGCAAGTACGGCGTCGTCGGCCGGCTCACCCTCCTCGGCAGCCGGCTGCGCCGGGGACTCGGCGGCACCCTCGGGATCCGCATCGCGCTCACACCCGGGCCGGCGGCCGGGAGCTGAGACCGCCCTCAGGTCCAGGCCCGGTACGGCTCGTCGACCAGCTGGAAGACCGGCTCGCCCCGCACCGGGTCCTTGGCCGTGGACAGCCGTACCCGGTCGCCGCCGTGGATACCGATGAGCGGGCCCATGACCCGGCCGCGCAGGACGAAGCCCTCGGTCATCTCGATGAGGGAGACGTTGCGCGCGGCGGGGGTGTTGCGGTGCACCACCGTGGCGTGGCGCACCGTCCCCGTGCCCTCGCTCCGCTCCGTCCGCAGCTCGCTGCCGCGACAGACCGGGCACAGCACGCGGTGGTACATGGCGGTGCCGCACCAGGTGCAGCGCTGGTAGAAGACGGCCTCGGTGTCCGGGGCCTGGCGGCCCTGGTCCCGGGGCTTCGGGTCGAGCAGGCCCGTCGCGGGGCCGGCTGCCTGCTGAGCGACGTTTCCTGAGTGGTACACGCTGGTCAACTCCCTGCACTCGGGCCGGAATCCCGCGTGCGCGGTCACCGGGCACGCGTGTGCGCGGCTCACCGTGCCACCGTGCACGCACCACAGCGTATGGCACTGAGTGTCACCCGTAAAGGCACTCGGTACCCTTGATCGCGAGAAGAGCGAGCGGGCGGGTGCGTGGGGGTGAGGCCGGGCGCCCGGGCGTCAGCCGGACGTGAACGCGCTCTCGATCTCCCGCAGTACCTGCCACAGGGGCGTCCCGCGGCGCGCGGCCACGACCACCACGTCCTCGGGCGACTCGCCGCGCAGTGGCACGGGGACGTCGCCGAAGGCGGACTGCGCGTACCCCAGCGCGTGGTCCACCGCGGCGCCCGCGTCGTCGCGTCCGTCCGAACGCAGCCAGGACCGCAGGGCGTTGTTGTGCGCCGCTACCACCGCGGCCGCGATCACGTCGGCGCGCAGGATTCCGTCCGGCCGCCCGCCCAGGCGTCCGCGCAGATACTCGGCGAGCGCGCGCTCGTAGCGCCACACCACCGACAACTCGTAGGCACGCAGCCCGGGGACCTTCTTGGTGAGGTGGTAACGCTGCACCGAGAACGCCGGGTTCTCGGCGTACATGCGCAGGACGAGCCGGGCCGCGTCGCAGACCCGCCGCACCGGGTCGGCGTCCTCGGGGGAGTCCGCCAGGAACGCCTCCATGTCGGCCAGGCACCGCTCGTGGTCGGGGAAGACCACGTCCTCCTTGGACGGGAAGTACCGGAAGAAGGAGCGCCGTCCGACGCCGGCCAGGGCCACGACGTCGTCCACGGTGGTCTGTTCGTACCCCCGCTCCAGGAACAGCCGGAACGCCGCCGCGACCAGTGCCTCCCGCATCGGCGGCCGGACCTGGGCCGCGTCCGTCCCGTCCCCGCGGCGGGACGCCGCACTGCTGGTGCTCATGAGGGGGAACGTAGCAGGCCGTCGACGTTCATGGCACTCAGTGCAGTGCCAGGAGGGAACCGAGTGCCCCCGTCGCTGCGCCACGCCGATCGCATACGATCACTTCCGGCCAGTCCCGGAGGAGCCCCGCATGCCGTTCACCCGCCCCCGCGTCCTGTACGTCACCGACCTGGCCTACGAGGCGCGCGGGCGGCGCTACTGCGACGAGGACATCTTCCTGACCGCACGGCTGCGCGAGGAGTTCGACCTGGCCCTGTGCCACCCCCGGGACGCCGCCGCACTGCTGGACGCCTTCGACGCCGTCGTCGTACGCAACAGCGGTCCCGTGCCGGCGTACAAGACCGCCTACGACGCCTTCCGCGAGCGCGCGGCCGAGCGTGGCACGCGGGTCTACAACCAGCTCACCGGCAGGGCGGACATGGCAGGCAAGCAGTACCTGGTGGACCTGACCGCCGCGGGGTTCCCGGTCATCCCCACCGTCGACCGCCCCGAGGACCTGCACCGGCTGCCCGTCGCGGACGAGTACGTCGTCAAGCCCAGGCTCGGCGCCGACTCGGCGGGCCTGCGGATCGTGGCCGCGGGCCGGGTGCGCGAGGCGCTGGCCGGAGCCCCGGACCTCCTCGTCCAGCCGCGCGTCGACTTCGCCTACGAGGTGTCCTTCTACTTCGTCGACCACGACTACCAGTACGCCCTGTACGCGCCGCACCCCGAACGCCGCTGGCGGTTGGAGCCTTACGACGCCACCGTCGCGGACCTCGACTTCGCGCGGCGGTTCATCGAGTGGAACGGCGTCGACCACGGCATCCAGCGCGTCGACGCCTGCCGCGCGCCCGGCGGCGAACTGCTGCTGGTCGAGCTGGAGGACCTCAACCCCTACCTGTCCCTGGACGCCCTCGACGAGCCCGCCCGCGACGCCTTCGTCACCGCCCTGCGCACGGCCCTGCGCCGCCTGCTCGCCACCTGAACGGCCCAGCGGCCTAACATGGCCGCCATGGACGTGTTCCTGGACCGACTCGACCCGGACATGTGCGTCGTCACGGCCGCCGCGGACGGAGAACGGGCCGGCTGCCTGGTCGGCTTCTGCTCGCAGTGCTCCATCCGGCCCGTGCGGTACGTCGTCTGGATCTCCGACGTCAACCGGACCTACCGCGTCGCGCGGTCCGCCGACGTCCTGGCGGTCCATCTGCTCGCCCGCGACCGGCGGGCCGAGGCCGAGCTGTTCGGCGGACGCAGCGGCGACGACATCGACAAGTTCCAGCGGGTCCGCCGACGGGAGGCGTACGGCGGGGCCGTCGTGCTGGAAGACGCCGAAGCGTGGTTCGTGGAGCGGATCGCGGGGGGCGACCACGTCGGTTTCGTTCTCGAGCCGGTCGAGTGGGGAGGGCGGGAGCAGGCCGCCGGACCGCTGCTGCGGCTCTCCGACGCCCGCACCATCCGGCCGGGGCACCCGGTGGACTGACGCGCATCCGCCGGTCAGCGCCCGGCGGTGCCCCGTTCGGCCAGTGCCTCGGTGACCGCCCGCACGCTGCGCGCGATGTGCTGCAACTGGAGGACCTCCGCCGCGTACAGCTTGATGGTGTGCTCGATGACCGCCTCGTGCAGACCGAGCCGCGGCAGGTCCGCCCGGGCGGTCTGCAGAGCGGTGCGGGCCACCCGGATCTCCTGCTGGACCTGGATCTGCGCATGACGGGCGAGGAGCACCGGATGCCGGATCAGGGCCGGATAGCCGGCGTAGCGGGCCGGGACCAGCTCGCGCAGCCACCTGGTGGCCGAGCGTTCCCAGTCGTAGCTGCCGGGAGTCCTGACCTGGCAGGGCCAGTCCGGGCTGATGCGCGTGGTCGTCAGGGGCATGATCATCGCTTCCGGGTGTGCGGCGTCGACGGGGTGGGCGACGGGTGGGGGCGGTCCCGGTCCAGGGGACGACCGGGACCGCCACGGGCGGTCGCGCAGGCGACGCCCGACCGGAACACCCGGAGCGCCGAAGCGGGTAGGAGTCGGCGGCCCGAGGTGTTCGCGGCAGGTGCGGACGCATTCCGGGACGGCCGGGTTGCGATCCGTGAGCAGTATTTATATATGCCATCTGCTTTGCAAGACGTATGAAAACATTCATGCCTGCTGTGACGGGGACGGTCCCGTCCGCGCCGACCCGTCGCCGCGCCGACCCCTCCCTGAGTGAGGACCCGGCCCGCTCAGTCCCGCAGGAAGAACTGGTGCTGGTCCGCGACCTGCTCGTACTCTTCCAGCCGGGCCTGCGTCCGCTCGGGATCGGCGTCGGTCATGGCCTGGAGCAGCGCCGCGCACATCACGCCCGGCGCCGCGTAGGAGTCGAAGACCAGGCGGGACCCCGTGCCGGTGGCGAAGGTGACGTCGGCCTCGTCCACCAGGGGACCGAGCGCCAGATCGGTGATCAGAGCCACCTTCAGCCCGGCACCGCGTGCCACCAGGACCGCGTCCAGCGTCTCGTGGGCGTGCCGTGGCATGGAGAAGGCCAGCACCCAGGTGCCGCCCGCCTCCCGCGACTGGAGCAGGGCGTCGTAGGCGACGCTGCCGCCCTGGGTCACCAGGCGTACGTCGGGATGGACACGGCGGGCCGCGTAGGCGAAGTACTCGGCGAGCGAGACGGAGATGCGCAGGCCGAGGACGGTCAGCGGCGCCGAGGCGGCCAGCTTGCGGCCGACGTCGATCACCCGGTCCGCGTCGGCGAAGTCGCGCCGCAGGTTCTCCAGGTTCTCGATCTCGGCGTCGACGGCCGCCTGCAGCTCGTTGCCCCGGTTCTCCTCTGCCGCGGCCCCGCCGCGGCCGCCCAGCGCGATCGCCTGGAGCCGCTCCCGCAGGGCCGGGTAACCGCTGAAGCCGACCGCCGAGGCGAACCGTGTCACCGACGGCTGGCTCACGCCCGCCCGGTCGGCCAGGTCGGTGATCGACAGGAACGCCGCCTCGGTGAGGTGCTCGATGAGGTACTGCGCGATGCGCCGCTGTCCCGGGGAGAGGCGGGGCCGGTCGAACAGCGTCCTGAGCCGGGAGGTGGGGGAGGCCTCCGACTCCGGGGCCGCCCGTCCCGAGGTGATCGCCGATGCCTGCGCACGAGCCTGCTGCGGCGATGGCACCGGTGCGCCTCCTCTGTCTCCCACGGAGGTCAACATAGCTCACCCGCTGAGGCAGGCAGGGCGGGTCGCCGCACACGGAAAGGTCACCGCACCGCCCTTGAGGGGGATAGCGGCGCGCCGCCCGGGAACCCGCCGCCACGTAAGGACCAGGGGCACCGAAAGCCCACCGACCGCACACGGACCAGGAGCCGCCGTCATGACCGTCCCGGAAGAGAACCGGCCGAAGACCGACACCACCGACGACGTTCTCGACCAGCGCCGGCGCGAGGAGGACGAGCCCCCCACGACGGGTGGCACCGGCCGGACCATGCGCGAGGCCCTCGAGGAGGCGCACGTCCGCCCGGACGACTTCGACGAGGAGTGACCGCGCCCGCACCGGCGTTGATCACACGGGCGACGAGGGCGCGGGCCCCCGCGCTGCCGGGGGCCGGCCGCGCGTCGCCCCGTCCGGAACCACCAAATCGGCCCGGTGCCGGGTCGTGGCGACCAGGTCGGCGTTGCGCTGGTCGGGGCCGAGCGCCCAGGCGGCCGCGTCCGCGGGGGACTTGCCGAAGCGCTCGTGCCGCGCCACGAGCCGCCGCACGCGCTCCCTCTCGTCCAGCCCGCAGAACCACACCTCGTCCAGCCGGGACCGCACCCGCGCCCAGGACCCGGTCTCCAGCAGCAGGTAGTTGCCCTCGGTGACGACCAGGCGTGCGGCGGGCGGCACCGGCACGGCCCCGGCGATCGGCTGCTCCAGCACCCGCTCGAAGCCGGGCGCGTAGACGATGTCGCCGTCCGCCTCCTCGCGCAGCCTGCTCAGCAGCGCCGCGTACCCGGCCGCGTCGAAGGTGTCCGGTGCGCCCTTGCGCTCCCGGCGGCCGAGCCGGTCCAGTTCGGCGTCGGCGAGGTGGAAGCCGTCCATCGGCACGTGCGCCACCCAGGGCTCACCCGTGCCGTTCAGCTCCCGCACCAGATCCTCCGCGAGCGTCGACTTGCCGGAGCCGGGGCTGCCCGCGATGCCCAGGACGGCGCGCCGTCCGTCGCGGGGAAGGGAACGGGCGCGGGCGAGCAAGTCGTCGAAAGTCAGCGACACACCCCACAGTGTGTCACCCGATGGGACTCGCTCCGGCGGGGAACTGTGGGGGGTATGACGACGCAGCTCGGACTTCCCGACGACATCCAGGCCTGCCTCTTCGACCTCGACGGGGTCGTCACCAGAACGGCGGTGGTGCACGCCGCCGCCTGGAAGGAGACCTTCGACGCCTTCCTGCGCGAGCGGGACGGCGCTCACTTCCGCGCCTTCACCGACTCCGACTACGACCAGTACGTCGACGGCCGCCCCCGCGCCGACGGCGTACGCTCCTTCCTCGCCTCCCGCGGCATCGAGCTGCCCGAGGGCACTCCCGACGATCCCCCCGGCGCGCGGAGCGTCAACGGCGTCGGCAACCGCAAGAACGAACTACTCCTGGAGAAGATCCGCACCGACGGCGTGGAACCCTACGAGGGCACGCTGCGCTACATCGACGCCGTCCGCGCCGCCGGACTCGCCACCGCCGTCGTCTCCTCCAGCGCCAACACCCGGGACGTGCTGCACTCCATCGGCGCCGAGCGGCTGTTCGACGTACGGATCGACGGCGTGGTGGCCAGGGAACGGAAACTGCCGGGAAAGCCACGTCCCGACACCTTCCTGGCCGCCGCCCGCGAACTCGGCGTCGAACCGTCGCGTGCCGCCGTCTTCGAGGACGCGCTGGCGGGCATGGACGCCGGCCGCTCCGGACACTTCGGCTACGTCGTCGGCGTCGACCGGGTCGGACAGACCGACGCTCTCTACGCCCACGGCGCCGACCGCGTCGTCAAGGACCTCGCCGACCTGGGAGGCCGCGCGTGATCACCAACCGGACGTACACCGTGGAGCCCTGGCGGGTGCGCGAGACGGCCCTCAACCTCGACCTCCTGGCCCAGAGCGAGTCCGTCTTCGCCCTGTCCAACGGGCACGTCGGCTGGCGCGGCAACCTCGACGAGGGCGAACCGCACGGCCTGCCCGGCAGCTACCTCAACGGCGTCTACGAACTCCACCCGCTGCCCTACGCCGAGGCGGGCTACGGCTACCCGGAGTCGGGTCAGACCGTCATCAACGTCACCAACGGCAAGCTGCTGCGCCTGCTCGTCGACGACGAGCCCTTCGACCTGCGCTACGGGAGGCTCGGCAAGCACGAACGCACCCTGGACTTCAGGCGCGGTGTGCTGGAGCGGACCTGCGAGTGGACCTCACCGGCCGGTACGACCGTCCGGGTGCGTTCCACCCGCCTGGTCTCGCTCACCCAGCGAGCCATCGCCGCCGTGGAGTACGAGGTCGAGCCCCTCGACAGCCGGACCCGGGTCGTCATCCAGTCGGAGCTCGTCACCAACGAGAGCCTGCCCGACCCCGACGGCGACCCCCGCGCGGCCAAGGCGCTGCAGTCCCCACTGGAGCCGGAGGAGGACATGGCCGTCGGGTCCCGGCTGCGCCTGGTCCACCGCACCCGGCGCAGCGGCCTCAGGGTCGCCGTGGCCGCCGACCACGTCGTCGACGCTCCCGGGGAGATCACCACCAGCAGCGAGAGCAACACCAACGTGTCCCGGCTGACCATCACCTCCGTCCTGGACCCGGGGCAGCGGCTGCGGGTGCAGAAGACGGTCGCCCACGGCTGGTCGGGTGCCCGTTCCAGGCCCGCGATGAGCGACCAGGTCGAGGCGGCGCTGGCCGCCGCCGCACACGGCGGCTGGGACGGCCTGGTGGCCGAGCAGCGGGCCTACCTCGACGACTTCTGGGCCCGCGCGGACGTCGAGGTGCACGGCGACGAGGAGATCCAGCAGGCCGTCCGCTTCGCCCTGTTCCACGTACTGCAGGCCGGGGCCCGCGCCGAGCAGCGAGCGATTCCGTCCAAGGGGCTGACCGGTTCCGGATATGACGGGCACGCGTTCTGGGACACCGAGATGTTCGTGCTGCCCCTGCTGACCTACACCGCGCCGGGGGCCGTCGCCGAGGCGCTGCGCTGGCGCCAGGGCACTCTGCCCGCCGCACGGGACCGCGCCACCCAGCTCGGGCTGCGCGGGGCCGCGTTCCCGTGGCGGACCATCGACGGCTCGGAGGGTTCCGCGTACTGGCCGGCCGGCACGGCGGCCTTCCACGTGGCCGCCGACATCGCACACGCCGCGGTGCGCTACACGGCGGCGACCGGCGACACCGACTTCGAACGCGAGACCGCCCTGGAACTCCTGGTGGAGACGGCCCGGCTGTGGCGCTCGCTGGGCCACCACGACCACCACGGGGTCTTCCACATCGACGGAGTCACCGGCCCGGACGAGTACAGCGCCGTGGTCGACGACAACACCTACACCAACCTCATGGCGCGCTCCAACCTCCTCGCCGCGGCCGACGCCTGCGAACGCCACCCGGTGGAGGCGACCCGGCTCGGCGTCGACGAGGAGGAGAGCGCCACCTGGCGGGACGCCGCCGAGGCCGTGCACATCCCGTACAACGAGGAGATCGGCGTCCACGAGCAGCACGCGGGCTTCACCCGCCACCAGCGCTGGGACTTCGCCGGCACCGGGGCCGACCAGTACCCGCTGATGCTGCACTTCCCCTACTTCGACATCTACCGCAAGCAGGTCGTCAAGCAGTCCGACCTCGTCCTGGCCATGTACACCTGCGGCAGCTGGTTCGACGCCCACTGCGACGAGGACCAGATCGCCGCCAACTTCGCCTACTACGAGCCGCTGACCGTGCGGGACTCCTCCCTGTCCGCGTGCTGCCAGGCCGTCGTCGCCGCCCAGACGGGGCATCTGCGGCTGGCCTACGACTACGCCACCGAGGCCGCCCTGATGGACCTGGCGGACCTGGAGCACAACACCCGCGACGGACTGCACATCGCCTCCCTGGCCGGTACCTGGATGGCACTGGTCGCCGGTTTCGGCGGCACCCGCCGGGACGGCGACAGCCTGAGCTTCTCGCCCCGGCTGCCCGAGAAGTTCAGCCGCCTCGCCTTCCGGCTCCAGTTCCGCGGCCGGTGCCTGCAGGTGGAGATCGAAGCCGACAAGGCCACGTACTCGCTGCTGGGCGGCGAGCCCCTGACGATCCATCACCACGGAACCGAGGTGCGTGTGAACGGGGACGGCCCTGTCACCCTCGGCATTTCCGCGCCGAAGTGGCGGCCCACACCCGAACAGCCCCCGCACCGCCGCCCCAACGCCGCCGACCGGACCGGCCCCAGTGACGGATGAGGTGGCCAGACTGGCCGAGTTCTGTCCTGCGTGCCGGTGGCACGCGGGGTAGTTTGACCTTGTTTTCCGGGATTCCGGGCTCCCGCCACGGGCGGCAGGAGGTGAGGACCGAGCGGCCCCGCGACGAGCGGGGGTGAGGGGTGCACGATGGCCGACCGCGCCAACACCATGCTCGTCGGCAGGCGCGGGAACGAGGCGGCAGGCACGCGCGGCACCCCCCGGCGGCGGCGCGGTGACGCACGGATCGCCGCGGTCGCCGCCGTCTTCACCCTGGCCCAGCTGGTCTTCGTCCACCCCGCGATGGGCCTCGGCTGGGACGAGACGGTGTACGTCAGCCAGGTCACCACCCACCACCCCGCCGCCTTCTTCAGCGCGCCCCGGTCCCGGGGCGTCTCCCTGCTCGTGGCGCCCGTCGCCTCCTGGTCGGCCTCCACCGAACTGCTGCGCGTGTACCTCGCCGTCATGTCGGGCCTGGGCCTGTACCTCGCCCTGCGCGCCTGGAAGGGCCTGTTCCCCGGCCGGGTCCTCGCCACGGCCGGAGCGTTCTTCGCCACCCTGTGGGTGACCCTCTTCTACGGTCCGCAGGCCATGCCCAACTACTGGGTCGCGATCGGCGCCCTGATCACCGCGGGCTGCTGCCTGCGCGCCCTGAGGGCCGGGCGGGGGCGCTCCGGCCGGGGGACACTGTGGGGGGTGGCGGCCGGGGCCGCGCTGATGGCGTTGATGCGGCCCACCGACGCGGTCTGGGTGACCGTCCCCCTGCTGGTCCTCGTCCTCGTGCGCCGGCACTGGCCGCTGCTCCTCGCCCTCGCGGGCGGCCTGGCGGCCGGGGGAGCGGAGTGGGTGATCGAGGCGTACGCCTGGTACGGCGGCCTCGGGGAGCGGCTGTCCCGGGCCTCCGAGATCCAGGGCGGCCTCGGCTGGAACCTCGCCGTCGACGACCAGATGCGCAGCCTGGGCGGACGGGGCCTGTGCCGCCCGTGCACGGGAGCGATGCCGCACCCGGTGGTCACCGTGTGGTGGTTACTGCTCCCGGTCGTCGCCGTCCTCGGCGTGGCCGTCGCGGTCCGGGCCCGGCGCGCCGCCGCGACGCTGGTCCCCTTCGCCTGCGCGGCGACGGCCGCGGCACCGTACCTGTTCATGATCGGCTACGCGGCGCCCCGCTTCCTGCAGCCCGCCTACGCCCTGCTCGCCGTCCCGGTCGCCGACGCGCTGTGGCACCTGGCCGGGACCGGCCGCGACAGGTGGCGCCCCGTGGCCGCGACGCTGGTGGCGCTCGCGCTGGCCGGGCATCTGGCGGTCCAGTTGTCGGTCCTCGTCGGCACCGTGGACCGCAACGTCGAAAGCCGTGAGGACTGGGCCCGCGTCGCCGACGAACTGCACCGGCTCGGGGTCCGCCCGCCCTGTCTGCTCACCGGGCACGAGGCCATCCCGATCGGCTACTACACCGGCTGCTCCTCCGGCGCCACCGGCGGCAACAACGAGAACACCACCGCCGCCGAGATCACCGACACCGCCCGGCGCATCCCGGCCGCCGCCCTCACCGGCCCCGGCGGCACCCCGCCCGGCTACGCCCGCGACTGGGCTCCGCACCGCATCACCGGCCTGGTGATCCGCGTCGCACCTCCGGGTTAAAGATCGCGAATCGGGAAACGCGAACCGGACAGCGACACGACCGAGCCGACGCGAGCGCGAGAGGGAGGCAGCGATGGGCACGGACCCGATGGCCGACGACGCCTACCAGCCCACCGGTAGCAACGAGGAGCAGGAGGACGCCGCGCCCCTCGACCTCCAGGACGCCCTCGACGAGCGGACCTACGACGACACGCTCGACGAGGGCTACTCCCCGCCGGAGAAGCCGCTTGGCGTGACCAAACACGGCACCACCGCCGCCGAGCAGCACGAGGGCGAGACCCTCGACGAACGACTGGCCGAGGAGGTGCCCGACGTGTCGGCGCCCGACGGGGACGGCGTGGGCGACGAGCCCGACGGCGAGGGCGAACCGGTCGACCCGGAGGCGGGCACCGATCGCTCCGGGCGGCTGGTCGCCCCCGACGAGGGCGTACGCACCGACACGACCAAGGAGACGGTCGCCAGGGACGTCGGCATCGACGGCGGGGCCGCGGGCGCCGAGGAGGCGGCGGTGCACGTGGTGGAGGACGAGACGGAGCTCCCGGGCTCCTAGGGCGGACTCCCCCTGGGAGGAGGCGTAGCGACGCCGGGGCCCCGGCGTCGGGGCAGCGGGGGTCAGGGCAGCAGCTTGTCGAGGGCCGCGGGGCCCTCGTCGGCCAGCTTGCGCCTGGCCCACTCCAGGTTCTTCGGGGTGACGTCCCGGCCGGCCGCCAGGACGAGGTCCTCCGGGGACACCTCCGTGCCGGTACGGGCGTGGAGCAGGTCGTCCGGAGTGGCGCGGTCGTCGCCCGCACGGGCTTCGGAGGGCCGGGAGGCGTCGGGCTGTGACGTCGACATGATCAATGCTCCTCGCATCCGGATCGCTGCTTCGGTGCCGTGCTGTTGTGGGTCCCGAATATCCCGATAACACCATTCAATGCGGAACCGGCCCGCGCATCCCGGGCGCCGGCCGCGAGGGAGTGAGCACGAGCATCGTGACGTCGTCCTGCACATCCGGGCAGAAGCGCACGAGATCCGCCCAGACCCGTTCCGGAAGTGCGGCGGAGTCCTCGTCCGCGAGGGCGCTCAGCCGGTCCGCCAGCGGATAGAACGCGCCGCTGTCGTCCCTGGCCTCGACCACGCCGTCGGAGGCGAGGAAGAGCCGGTCGCCGGGCCGCAGCGACACCGTGCACGCCTCGATCGCCCCGGCGTCCGCCAGCCCGAGCCCGAGCGGCGTCCACGGCGAGACCTCCAGCTCCGTGGCGTCCGCACCCCGCAGCAGCAGGGGAGGCGGGCTGCCGCACACGACGACGCGCACCTCCAGGGCGTCGGCGGAGAACTCCAGCAGCGCGGCCGTCGCGAACAGCTCGGCGTGCCGTGCGTCCGCCGAGTCCACCAGCAGCCTGCGATCCAGCCGCCCGGCCACCGACGCGAGGCCCGGCTGGTCGAGCACCGCCTCCCGGAACGCCCCCAGCAGCGAGGCGACCGTCGACACCGCCGACAGGCCGTGCCCCTGCACGTCCCCCATCACGGCCCGCACGCCGAAGGGCCCGTCCCACACGTCGAAGAAGTCGCCCCCGACCAGGGTCCCGCGCTGCGCCGCCCGGTACAGCCCCGCACACCGCACCACCCCAACCCGCTCGGGCAGCGGCGGTACGACGGCGTGCTGCGCGGCTTCGGCGACCGTGCGTTCCAGACCCAGCTGGGCGTCACGGCGACTGCGAACGAAGGACACGAAGACGCTGAGCACGGCGACGAAGACGATGGTCAGCAGGTCGGCGTCGCCCGGCCGGTCGAGCTGGAGGGCCGGGATGTGCAGCAGGGCGATCACCACACCGCCCAGCACGGCGGTCGCCAGTGGGCCGTACGACAGGACGGCCAGCGGCGGAATGGCGCCCAGCAGGAACCCGATCTCCAGGGGTTCCTGACTGAGCAGGGTCGCCACGCAGATCCCCACGACGAGGGCCGGCGGGAGCACCCGTACCCAGCGGGGCGGCGGCGCTCCGCTCAGCCAGCTCCGCCGGTCCTCGCCCCGGCGCGCCGGCGGGGCGGACACCCTTCGCACACCACCACGCTCCTACGCCCCCGGGCCGCCCGCACGCGGGGGAGCCGGGCGGGCGGGAATCCGCGGGGGGACTCAGAAGGCGCCGAGCGTCAGCCGGAAGCCCGTGGGCGCCGTGTCCTGGATGTACGAGGCGAAGTCGGCGACGTCGTCGAAGGCGAAACCGTACGCCCTGCCGTCCTCGGTGGCCGCGTGCACCGCCTTCGCGTAGTGGTTGGTCAGCGCGGTGCCGTAGAACGTCGCGGGGTCGGTCGTGGGCTGCTCGGCCGAGGAGACCAGCGTGGAGCGGTTGAAGCCCGCGCCGAGGACCGCGGCCACGGGCCCGGTCGTGCCGTCGTTGGGCGCGGCCAGGGCGCCGTCGCAGAACAGCACGTCCCGGGTGGACGGCTTGGCGAAGGACACCTGGGCGGGCCCGGTGAAGGTCAGCCGGTCCCCGCGCACCCGGCCGGTGAAGGTCCCGGCGTTGGTGGCGATCCTGAGGTCCTTGCCGGTGTAGGTGCTCCACACCTCGTCGATGTACGGGGCGAGGTAGTCCTTGGGGAACAGACCCGCGTCCAGCCCGTGGCCGGGGGCGATCACCCGCGTGTCGTCCACGACCAGCGGTGCGAACTCCTCGACCTTCCGCACCGCCTCGAAGACGCCCGCCCGGCCGCCGGCCCGGACGGTGCCGGTGGTCTGGTCCCTGGCGCCGGTCAGCCGGATGGCGAGCGGCACGCTGAACATGTCGACCATGGTGGTGTTGCAGAACATGCCGGAGGAGTTGTACGTGAACTCCGCGCAGTCGTGCAGCACCCCGTAGTTGGGGTCCGACTCGACCCAGCCCGCCGGGTACTGCAGCGCCGGGTTGCCCGCGCCGTCCGTGACGACCCTGAACTTCAGCTTCCCGCCCAGGGACACGTAGATCCGGCCGGATAGGTGGGGAAGGCTCAGCCTGGTCTCGCCGCTGCCGGCGAGACCGATCGCGTAGTCGGTATAGCCGTCGGCGCCGTTGTCGGAGAGGGCCACGGGCGCGACCCTGCCGTCGGGGGTGACACGCACCTGGCGGCCGTCCACGTTGCCGACGATGTAGAGATGCACGTCGGCGTTGCCGAAGGTGCCGGTGCTGTTGACGACCGTCAGCGGCAGGGCGCCCGCCGCCTCGGCCTCGGGGGCCGTGCCGTCCGAGCCGACGCCCGCGAGGGCGTGCGGGGCGACGGCGGCGGCGACCGGTGCGGCCACGACCATTCCGCCGAGGGCGACGAGGAGCTTGCGGCGGGCGAGCGGACGCTGGTGACGAGGGGTCATGTGGGGGGTCTCCAGAGTGATCGGGGTCTTACGGAGGGAGAGCGGGACCCGGGAGGGGAATGCCTGAGAGCGCTCTCACGCGGTGCGGTGATGGTACGCAGGGCGGACGGCCCGGCCAACAGCCCTCAGCCGCCCCGAACCCGTTGTGCCAGCTCGCACTTGGGGCGGCCGGTGTCGCGCAGGGAACGCTTAATCGGTGTTTAAGGCGCGCTTAATACTCCAGCTGTAGATCGCGATCTTGCTGGTCGGGGCTGGTCCGGGAACGGGTGCGGCCACCGGTGATCATCGGTGTGTGAAGACAGAAGATCAGACGGTGGCCGCAGGTCACAGCATAGATCCTGGCCGCTGGCAGGAGACGTTCGAGGTACTGATGGGCCGTATCGCGGGGCGGTTCGTCCGGGTGGAACCACGTCGCAGGGCACGGGCGTTCGTGCTCGGGCTGCTGTCGGACCTGCCGCGCAAGAACTGCTGGACGCTCGCCGAGCATGCCGGGGACACGACCCCTTACGGTCTGCAGCATCTGCTGTCGAGAGCCAGGTGGGACGCCGACGCGGTACGCGACGACATCCGCGGTTTCGTCGTCGAGCGCCTGCACCACCAGGACGCGGTGCTGGTCGTGGACGAGACCGGCGACCTGAAGAAGGGCACGCACACGGTGGGCGTGCAGCGCCAGTACACCGGCACCGCCGGACGCATCGAGAACAGCCAGGTTGCTGTCTACCTCACCTACTCCACCCCGCTCGGGCACGCGGCGATCGACCGGGAGTTGTATGTCCCGCGTTCCTGGACCGAGGACGCGGCCCGCTG